>JBAZHO010000064.1:0-8580 GCA_041652375.1 Opitutales bacterium
ACCGGCAATATGGCGCTGTATAACGCATTTAGATAAATTTGCGGTATTACAAAGTCAAAGCGCAATAGGTATGACAGATAGTGGCTTGCTACAAGAATCACCGCATAGCATACGAGCAACACAATGCTCCTGCCCAAGGGCATCCTGCTATACATGGAATCTACAAAACCTATGATTCTATTCATAATGCAAATACTTTAAACCATATGCGCACGATCTGCTCACAGACCGGTCCCTCGGGCAATTCCCGTGGCCTCAAGACTCTTCACTATCTCACGCATGAGCGGCTCGTCAAGAAGCCTGTCATCCGGAAGCGTGCTGCTTATGCGGACAAAATACTGTTCGGGACGCCCTCTGCGCATTTCGCGGAAAAAGTCTCTGACAAACGCGATGGGATCCGGGTATGTGTTTAGGCGATTGCCAAAGGTGTAAATCTGCCCGTTGACCACGAGCCAGTAATAGACCACGGACTTGTGACCTTCGATGTCGAAAACCCTGAATTCCGCCGGTTCCACGACCAGACCGCCCAAGTTGAGCTTGTCGCCGTGGCGCAGGTCCAGACAGCTCCATCCGTTTTCCACCCAGCAACGGTCCGGCGTGTGCGAGGCAACAAGCCTTGTGTCCATCTTGCCCGGCTGCCAGTATGCCACGTAAACCGTTATTGATTCGCCATTTCTGGAATACTTCCGCTGGACGAAGTCATCCAGCTTGAGCATCTTCATGGCGGATTCGCTCGTCGCCTCGGTGTTGCCGAGGGGAACATCCTCGCATCGCCACCCCTCGACGGAACCGGGTATCATCGCCCCGATATCCACTTTAGCCTGCCCGGCCTGCGGCTCCTGCCCGACAGGAATCACCTGTGCCACAGCAAGAAACAGCAGTATGGCAATAAGCAAAAGTAAGGAAAAGACTTTCATGTGTCATCACCCGCTCCCCGTATGACAAAAACAAACACGCGGCATCCGGACGGGAGAATGATCCGCAAAGCAACGGCTGAAATTATGATTAGCACATTTTTATCAGAAAACTAATCCTATTCAAGCCAGATCAGGGAATCATCCTGCCAACGTCGAGACAAGATGCATGAATGCGCACGCAACGAGGGCCGCAGCCACATCGTCGGCCATTATGCCCAGTCCGCCCGGCAAATCCTGAATACGCGAGATTCCCAACGGTTTAAGTATGTCAAGAACCCTGAATGCCGCGAAGCCTAGCAATAGTAAAATGACTCTCCAGTACATATTGGACGAAGTCTCAAGCCCTAGAAATACTATCGGCATGGCCGCGAACTCGTCGAAAATCACGCTGCCCGGATCGGGCCGCCCGATGCGCAGTTCCGCCTCGTCGCAGAAGAACAGCCCCAGACCAAACAGGGCAAGCACGGCAAAGAAGTTGAACTGGCTGGATGCGTTCTGAAGTATGAGCGCGTAGAACAGCGTCCCCGCGACGGAGCCAAGCGTGCCCGGCGCGGGGCCGACATTGCCCAGACCGCCGAGAGTGGCCACCGCATGCACAAGCCGGTCGGGAAGACGGCTCATCAGCGGCAGCGAAGAACGCTTCTTCATGAAAGTTCCTTGTCCTCAACTGCCGTCGCGGTGGGGACGCTCTTGAGCAGCGGGAAATAACGCATCGCGTACAGCACACCGGAGGAAATGGCCAGCGCTCCGGCCAGAAGGTAGTATAAGACCCCGTTCAGCCATACGAAAAGCTCGAACACATGGGGCAGGTGAAGGAAGGCCAGATCCCGCCGGATGATCGGGACGAAGAACAGCACGCAAATCGACGTGGACTGCCATATCGTCTTGCGCTTGCCCATCTTGTCCGCCGCCAGAACGACGCCCTTGCGGGCCGCCAGCATGCGCAGGGCGGTGATGAACAAGTCGCGCAGCACGGTCGCCACGAGAATCACCCAAACGGTGATCCTCAGCCATTCGATGCCGTCGTAAAGCAGACCGTTCAGGATCAGCACAAGGAACAGACCCACGACCATGAACTTGTCCGCGATGGCGTCCATCAGTTTGCCGAAATTGGTCACATAGCCGCAGCGCCGGGCTATGTATCCGTCAAGCCAGTCCGAAATGCTGGCGGCAAGGCAGAGGAAAAAAACCAGCGTGGCCGACCCCGGCCAAGTCTCGAAGGCCAGCACGGCTATGACGGCCATGAAAACCAGCCTTGAAAGTGTGATAATGTTTGGGAGATGCTTCATCATGACAGGTTCGCTTGGCGATGACGGACGCTCAAAGCAAAACGATTCCCCCCGCTCCGTTCAATGATTAAAGCGCGTCGAGACACGGACATCGAAGGACAGGCGCACGCGCCACGGCGGGAGTGAACGCGCGGGTACAAGCATCCGGCCCGGCCTTGCAAAGACCGCGACATATGGACGATGCGTGAGAAGAGATCAGCCCTCCCTAGACCTCGACGGCCACAGGCTCTTCAACCTTGGCGATATAGGCTTCGCCAGTGATCTTGCTGCGCATGTAGCGAAGCACATCCGACGCGCTGTAGGAGGAACGCTCGCCCGCGAGGGCGACCACGGTGCTCTTCACGGTGTCGCCCACCGTGATGATGGGCTTCTCGTTGTTGCCCCCGCGGCGCTTCTGCCCGAGTCCAATCGTCGCCATAAGCCCGTTGCACAGGCACTTGCGACCCTCGGTATCGGCGATGTCCCCACCCTTCTTCACGTATATATCGACGGGTTCGGCTGGGCAGCGGTAGCCGACGGAGCCGTCCTCCTTCTTGAACAGGTGGCGCAGATAGCCGAGATCGCAGACGCGCTTGCGCGCCAGATAATCGGACTCCTCGCTCATCGTGCCCTCCACGCTGAAGACCTTGAAGGGGAAACCCGTCGGGGATGCGCGGGAGTCGGTGAATACGTTGGCGATCTTCCTGCGGCAGGAATCGATGATCGATGCCTTGATGCCGGACTGCATGCCGCTTTCGTTGCAGAAAGCGAACGCAGTGCCGATCTGCACGCCCGCCGCACCGGCCTCCTTCGCCTTGACAAGGCCGTCCGGGTTCCCGTAGGAACCGGCAATCCAGAAAGGACGCCCAATCTGGCGTATCTTTTCAAGGTCTGGCTCGTCGCGCAGTCCGTAAATGGGTTCGCCTCGGGCGTCCAAAGTCATCGGACCGCGCGGCGGGGCGTTGTGCCCGCCTGCCGTGGGGCCTTCGACGACGAAGCCGTCCACATGACCGTCGGCCTTGGTGGCCAGAGACTGCGCCAGAACGTGGGACGTGATGATGCCCAGAAAGCGGGGCCGCTTCATCTCGGGCATGTGGGAGGAGAAAAACCGCCCGGGATTGAAATTGCTGAAAAAGTTATCCGTCGCAGACGCGCCCTTGACGTCGATCTTGAGGTCTGCCGCCTGTCCGCTGCTCAGTTTGTCGAGCACGCCGGGAATGGCCCTCGGGATGCCCGCGCCCATGAGCACGTAGTCCACGCCCGCGAGCAGCGCGCCGAAAAGGGACGGCAGCGTCGGAAGCTGGATTTTTTCAAGCAGGTTGATGCCCACCTCCCTGCAATGACCCCACTTGGCGAGGAAGACCTCCGAGAAGTTGGCCACCATGAGCAGCTCCTCCCACTCGCGGCTGGCTTCGATCGAGCCTGATGAGCTGGTGCGGTACGGCGTATCCTCCCCGATGCCGCCCTCCCTGAAGTATTTGTTCAGGACGCGCTCCGCAACCTCGGGAATCGGGAAATGATCCAAGGCCAGACGCATGTGTCTGCCGGGGTCGCCATCCTGAAGACGGCGGACGAAAACGGTGTCGATACCGGTCGAAGATACGACTCCGAGCTGCCCGGCGGAGGACACGGCGCGCGCAAGCGTCCAGTTTGAAACGCCCACGCCCATGCCGCCTTGGATGATTTCAGGTAGATTCACGATGAATACTATACACCACCGCCAAGAGAAAGTCACCCGTAAATACAAGGCCCGAAAAGTCCCGCAAGGGACGCGCCCAGACGCCGCCCGGCAAGAGTCCTACGCCTCTGTTTCCACGCCCTCGGAACTCTTGTGTTCGGGGTCGTAGATGTAGCCCACGCCGTGTACGGTGCGGAAGCTGCTGTGGTCGCAGGCGTTCTTGCTCAGGAGGTTGCGAATGCGGACGATGTACTGGTCCAGACTGCGGCTGCGCACGTCGGCATGTATGCCCCACACCATGTGTATGAGCGTGCGACGGCTCAGAACCACGCCCACGTTGTCGTTCATCGCGCAAATTATGCCCAGTTCCTTGCGACCGATGCTCTCTCCGCGCCCGTCCGGGAAAACAATTTCCATGCGCTCGGGATTGATCGTGGCGCCTGCGAAAGCGAACTGCGCAAGGGCCAGTGACACGTTCTTTGTCACCTGCTTGTCCCCGGAGGTTTCCGCGCGGCGAAGCACGGCGCGAATCCTTGCCACAAGTTCGGCCTGACTGAAGGGCTTGGTAACGTAGTCGTCGCCGCCCATTTCAAGCCCCTTGACCTTGAAAGTCTCGGAAGCGTTGCCGGTCAGAAAAATCACCGGGCTTTCGATGCCCTTTCGTCGCAGTTCCGAGAGCAGCTCGAAGCCGCTCATTTCAGGCAGATTGACATCCAGCAACAGAAGGTTCGCAAAGTCATGCTCCAGAAACCTCAAAGCATGGGAAGGCTTGTAGAAAACCTGCGAACTCATTCCTGCCATTTCAATCTGCTGGCCGACAAGATCAGCCAGATCTTTCTCATCCTCAACTACCAGAATCAGGGGCTTGCTACTCACGATGAATGCCAGAATTAAAGTAAAAAGTACGGGGCGAGGTAAGCGAAAAGTCAGAACCGGACACTGCATCTATATATACTCAAGGCGTTCTGGCAATTACAGAAAGAATACTTTTTTTACAATTAGCCTCCTGCCTGTCACGGAAGCGTGTGCTTGCGCCACCCGGACGGGAACGAAGGCGTGCGGAGGCGTCGCCTTCCTTCCTTGCAGTCCGCCTGCACAAGCCCTACATTCGCAGGGATGAAACGATTCGAGGAGTTGTTCGAAGAGCTTAAAGGCAAGGCCGAGCGCGGCGACCCGGCATCCGGGACCGTCAAGATGCTCAAGGCCGGCAAGCATGCCATAGGCAAGAAGGTGGTCGAGGAGGCGTCCGAGGTATGGATGGCCGCCGAATACGAAGGCAAGGACAAGACCGCCGAGGAAATATCCCAGCTATTCTATCACACGCAGGTCATGATGCTGGCCTGCGGGCTGGAACTTGAGGACATATACAAGCACCTCTAAGCTCGCGGACAAACACACAATTTTCCAACAACAGATCCAGCTAAAATGCTCAAGGTAGCAATCCCCAACAAGGGCGCACTGTCGGACGGCGCCGTGGAAATCCTCGCAACCGCCGGTTATCGTTGCCGCCGGTACGGACGCGAATTAAGCATCCTAGACAGGGAACACGACTGCGAATTCCTGTATCTGCGCCCCAGAGACATCGCCGTTTACGCGGCCAACGGCGTGATCGACGCCGGAATAACCGGGCGCGACCTCGCGCAGGACAGCCAGTCCGACGTGGTGGAAGTGCTGCCGCTGGGCTTCGGACGCTCGCGCTTCTGCTACGCGGCTCCTGTCGGCTCTGGCATGACGCCCGAAAAGATGGGCGGCCTGCGCGTCGCCACCAGCTACCCGAACATCGTCATCAGCGACCTTGCCAAGAGAGGCGTTGAAGCAAACATCGTGAAGCTCGACGGAGCGGTGGAAATTTCCATCCAGCTCGGCGTTGCCGACGCCATCGCGGACGTCGTGGACTCCGGACGCACGCTCATGGAAGCAGGGCTGGAAATACTGGGCGAACCTGTGATGCGCAGCGAGGCCGTGCTCGTGGCCGCGCCGGACAAGGCGGACAACCCGGCCCTGAGAGTCCTCGTGCGCCGCATGGAGGGCATACTCGTGGCCCGCGAATACTGCCTGCTCGAATACGTCGCGCCCAAAACCCGGCTGGAAGAAGCGTGTCGCATCACCCCCGGCGTGAAAAGCCCCACCCTCTCCCCCCTGCACGACCCGGACTGGATGGCCGTGGCCGCCATGGTGAAGAGGAAGGAACTCAACAAGGTTATCGACCGCCTGAGCGACTTGGGCGCGCACGGAATAATCGCCCACGACATCAACACCTGCAGACTGTAAGGACTTGTCCACCAGCAGCCGCGCCGGAGCGACCGTTTGGATATAATGCGTGCTTGCGCAACGGAAACACCCTCCATAATCTACAAGCGCTTCCGATATCATCCATTTGCGATCCGAATCCACCTCACGGAACAAGACGGAAAGACCAACTTATGATAAAGAAACGTGCTCTTCTCCCCTGTCTGCTCGTGCTCGCATCCGCATATTCCTACGGCGTCGGGCCCGTGACATCCACTGGTGCAACCGTCACATTCAGCGCGTTCGACACCGTCAGCGGAGGCGTGTTCGACAGCCTGCCCACCGCCCATTTCTGCGCATACGCTGCGGAAAATACCAACGTCACGCATCTGGTCATAAAGTCTCTGGGCAGGGTATCCTCCAATGCCAGCCTGATCGGCGGAGACTACGTGCTTGTAAACTCTGATACGGGAGACGAACTGGGCGGCGGCGCAATAGCGTTCGAAGTGGCCCCCGACCCGGACTCGTCGCCGATCGTCGGCGTGATTCCGCTCACCGGCGGCTGGGATTCGGCCAGCCTGACGATCAGCACCCCGGACAGCATTCTGGGCGGCAAGACGGCAACGCTGACTTACAACCCCACGGCTGGAGCCATGACGATGGACATAGGCGGAACCATATCCACGTTGAACTACGTGGCCAACAATGAAGGATCCGTCCATATCGAAGCGCCCTTCTGGATCAGCGACGGCACGGACACAACCAAGTTCGTCAACGGCTTTATGGACAATATGGGCGACGGAACCATCAAAGGCCTCGTCATGACTGACTTCTCCGGCAATCTGGACGACGCCATATACATGGTTGCGATGATAGACACGCCCGATCTGGACGGCGACGGCGTGCCAGAATTCATGGACGCCAACAACTACTGGTATTCCGGCTGCAATTACGACAACCAGACCGGCAAAATATACTCACAGTGGTTCGGCGAATTCTGGTTCTGCTACACCCCGCGCCACGACGACGCGTGGAACGGCTTCCTGCCGGAAAACCACAGCTTCTACTGGCACAACCAGCACGGCTACCAATACGGCGAAGCATACACGGACGCGGACGGAACCCGCTGGGCCTTCCTTTACGACTACAAGATGGGCTGGTTGGCCACGAACGAAAACGTGTATCCCTACATGTATGCCTATGACGCCCGAGTCGGAGACGAGACCGGGCACGGACCGACATGGATGTATTTCGTCCTCGAAAGCGGCCACAACAACGACCGAATCTTCTACGCCTACAGCGGCGACCTGAACCTGAGCAGCTCCTTCGGCACAGGCGAAGGCCTGCAAGGCTGGTGGGGAATCCCCGGCGCATACACGATCAACTGACCAACGACGAAAGCGCCCTGACAAAGACGACGATTACGAAAAGACCCGGAGCAATCCGGGCCTTTTTCGTAAATGCAATACTTATGGCGGTTGCCAAAATAAAACCGAAATTAAGACCTAATCTGGCAAGGAAACGGGACAACCGACGCATGCACACGCTGCGGACGCCTCGGAGAGGCGTCCCTACCAACAGATTGCGCATCAACGTCTTAGGACGCGTATTGGGGTGGCGTACGCTTCTTAGGGTAGGGACGCCTCTCCGAGGCGTCCGGGGAGGCACGCGTTCGTCCTGCGGCTTCGAATTGGCCGACTTTTGGCAAACGCTCTAGTAGTTCCATTTGACTTGTGGACACTTCTGGCAGCGCTGAAGGCGCGGCATGAGATAGCCTAGAGTGCAGCCCTTTTAGGGCAAACCCTAGGTATGAAATACAAACAAAAGTATTTTTCCCAAGCGCTGAAGGCGCGGCCTTCTGGCCTGTAATGCGGAAAGAGGGCCGCGCTTGCAGCGCTCCAGAATGTATTTTTTTATATCGTTTACCCGGGGTTTGCTTCGCTCTACCACGGGCTATCTCATGTCGCGCCGTTGGCGCTTTGGGGGAATGTCCAGATGTTGATCGGAACCACTATAGTGCGTACCTCATGAGTTTCCCAATTCTGGAATCTGGGATAATCTGTGTAAATCCCTGCTTATCTGCGGATAAAACTCTTCTCTTTATTCTTTGATATTTCGGCGGACTTATGAAAAACGCTATAAAGGGGCACGGGCCGTCGGCGGGCGTCACATATGTTCGAGAGATTTGCGCATCAAGACTCCGAAATTGCGTATGATCGGCGTCTCGCCCACGTATAACTCGATCCCGAGCGTCTCGGCGATTGTCACCATGCCGTCGAGCCATTCCGCTTCCTCGCTCATGACGGTCGCGGGGATGATTTTGCTTTTACGGATGGCCCCGAGCAGCGTTTGCGCCGCCTGCGTTTCCTGATTAGTGCCGGGCTGATAGACGACCGGACTAAATAGAAATTCGGTCGCCACATCCACACACAGGAACGCCCCGGCGGGATACGGACGCTGGTCGTTTTCGCCCATATATCCGCCCAGC
>JBAZHO010000065.1:0-8512 GCA_041652375.1 Opitutales bacterium
TCAATAACTTACGTCAAATATATGGTCTATTTATGCAAGATGGCCGAATTAGTGAGAATGAAGGCGCGTGATGGCGCGAGTTGTTCGAGGTGGCCTATAGTCGAAACCTCCATTTTGGAGGTATTCATATACATGCCATTACAGTCAGTGGCATGATGAGTGGGCAAAATTCGACGGATACATCAGTTGTCCTTGCCATGAACAAGTAGTCACCCAGGCAGAACAGCAAGATGAGATTACCCGCTGGCCTCATTTGTAACCCGCTTTTCTAACCCGAGGCCAAAACGCCGACCCATTCATGACGATTCCTGCCGACATCACGCATCACGCTACACCCTGTGATTAAGCCACTTGCGCACGCCTGACTACGCATGCTGACACCAGCCGAAAACCTTAAAACGCATTTTCAAGGCCATATTTCAGCAAACTATTATGAATTCCCAGAAGGTCGCCTTGCAGGACGCTCTATTTGCAGTAAATCCCAACTCCATCGCGCCCGATTCTTTTTCCTAGTCCCTGACTTTCCGTTACATCAGTGCGGACCACATCCACCTCGTGGATGATGGAGGTGTTTTCAATGGCCTCGGCCAGTTCCGCCCATTCGCGGGCGCTTGCTTCCGGGGCGTGGATCGCTAGGTCGATATCTGAATCCCTACGGGCGGTGCCGTTGGCGCGGGAGCCGAAGAGTTTTACCTCGCGCACGAACGGAAAGCGCCGGAAGGTCCGCCGGAGCGTTTCGAGGTCCTTTTCGCGCAGGTCGGGCTTGTTCATGGCTAGTCCCATTTGAGCACGTGCAGGCGCTCGTCCATCTTGGCCAATAGCGGCGCGTAGTCCTTCACAATGCGCCCGTAGATGCCCCTTGCGAGGGTCTCGTCGTAGGCGTGGCTTGTGAGGTTCCGGTCCTCAAGCATAGCGAGCCACACGTCGGCCTCGTCCTCGGTCGGGATTAGCTTTTCGACAAACGCTTTCTTGAGCGCGGGGCGTGGGCCGGGGCATTCGTGGCCCTGATGCTCCAGATACAGCTTGAGGGCTTTCCAAACTGTCTCGAAGGTGAACTCGAAGCGCTGGATCGTCGCGTCGCGCACCATTTCGCTTTCCTGAGCATGCACGGCATCGGTAAGCCGGGAGGCGCTCATCCGGACGTCCGCAAGCCTTTCAATGAAGCGATCCTTCGTCATGCCGTCAGTTGATAGCCGATCATTGGCTGCGGGCAAATGTAAAGGTTCCAACCACCAAAGGCGAGAAAAAGCGCGGGACCATTGCGGCAGCCATAAATTTGTAACCCGGTGCCAAAATGGGCTGATTCGGGATTACGTATGATTACGAACACAGTTGCGTACATGCTTCTATGCGGCAACTTGCGCACTGTGTCGCACTGCTGATTACACCAGCCTTCGTGCTCTTTGCGGGCGTTCCGGGGGAAGGCGGCGGTTCTGGCTTAGTCTTCGGGGCCGGCTTTCAATTCGGCCTCCAGCTCCGCTAGGCGTTTGTCGGTCAGGGCGCCCAGAATGCTCCATCCGTCGGTCGAGGCCACGCTGATGCGGACCACTTCGAGTTGTTCGGGTGTTGCTTTCAGGCTTTCGAGCGTGGGCACGGTCTTGTCCTGCAGGAAGGCGATGAAGCCGCCTTTCATGACTACTTGCATCTGGGAGACGCGGCCCGGTTCCATGCGGCTTATCACGTCCATCGGCCCGCCCATCGTGCCGAGTTCCTGCGGAACGTTGGCCATGGTTATCTTTTCGTGCGTTTCCGTGACAAGGCCGAGGGCCTTGGCTGCCTGTGTGAACTGGATGCCTTGCGCAACGGCGTCGGCGAGGCTCTTCTGAAGCTCGTTGCCGTGTTCCACGAACATCGCGGCCCGGCGGCTGGCTACGTAGGCGTCGGATACTTGGACGGAGACTTCATCGTATGCGGGCATGCGGGCGGGAATCGTGCCGTTGAATATGAGCACGGATGCCGCGTCGTTGCCGGGGATGACGTCGCTGAAATAGCGTTCGCTGACGGCCAGCGTCCACTGGGCCGCGAGCTGGGTCTGCGTGAGGTCCGACACGCGCGGGGGGTTGTTGCGCGAGTAGGGCTGGACGGGGTTGATCTGCGCGCCCATGCTCTTGGCCATTTCCAGCACGCGCGGGGAGTCGGCGGGCACTTCTTCGCGCCATAGGGCGAGCGTGTATTCGTCGGCCTTCTGCGCTGCCGCCTGAAGGGCCTGAGACATCACGATGTCCTGCACGATGCGGGCGCGGGTTGCGTCGTCAAGGACGGCTTCGGGCTGTTCGGCGGCCACTGTGCCGTCTTCGTTCCTCACCGGCGCGGGGGCGTAGCGGGCCTTGTTGCGCTCGAACACGGACTGCACCTGTTCTTCGGTGGGCTTGTCAACCCCGGCAATGTAGGAAACAGCCGGGAAGCGCACCTGCGTAAACTGTATCTTCTCGGGTATTTCGAAGCGTGCCTGATTGTCGTCAAAATACTTTTTCAGGCCTTCCGGGGTGGTCTGAACCTCGGGTTTGAAAGTGTCGAAGGGAATCTGCGCCAGATCGAATGTCCACTCCGTGTTGTATGCCTGCATTTCCACCGCCAGCATGTCGGGATCGATGAAGCCTGCGCCGCCGATCAGTTCGCGCACCTTCGTTATGCGGAAATCTTCAGTCATGATGGCCACAAGCGTGGACTCGGGCACGCGCTGCGCGGTCTCCATCATCGCCATGAAGTCCTTGTAGGTCTTGGCGCTGAACTTGCCGTCTTCACCGAGAAACACGGGCTTGGTGCGCACGTATTCGCGTAGCTGCTCCGTGCTGGGTTCGGCGATGCCGAGCGCCCGGGCAAGGGAGAGGGCCACCGCGCGCTCCCTTGAATAACGTTCGATGGTAAAGTCGGCACCCACTTCCTGCTGAAGCTCCGGGGAGATGTAGGCGCTGAGTCGCGCGGCCTGCTCAAGGTAGGTCGAGGTATTCTCGCTAGCTAGGTTATAGCCGTAGAAGTCCTTGGACTTTAAGCGGTTGTCACTATGTGTGCCGAAAAAGCTCTGGTTGCCGATCGTCAGCACGAATGTGACGACCATTACAACGAGCAGGGCCATGAACAGCCACTTGAAGTGTTTTTGGAAGCGGGTCTGGATCCAGGTAATCATTGGCGCGGGGGTAAAATTGGCACGCTAGCGCATGTTTATGGTCTGTCAATCGTTTCGCATGCCCTCTTGGCGGACTTGTTCAAGGATCGTGCGCGCAGGCGCATGATCGCGGCATCGTTATATGTTTCGTGCGCGCGCGTGTCCCGCGTTGCGCGCAAGACGTGCCGGGCTGCGGGAACATCGCGCGGGCCGAATTATACCCTTGCAGTCAGGCGCTCCAGTCTCAAATATCCGAACCTTTATCCCGCAAAGGCAGAACGGCCTTCAATAGGGCATTTTCTCGCCCGCCGCATCTTTCTGTTGACAAGGGACCTCGCAATCATACTGTCACCCTTTTTTCCTTTCAGATGAAAACCTACTTGGCCAAGAAGGGCGAAATAACGCCGAAGTGGCACGTCGTCGACGCATCCGGCTTGGTGCTCGGTCGTCTCAGCGTGCGTATTGCAAACATCCTGCGCGGTCGCCATCGCCCGACGTACACCCCCAATCAGGACACCGGAGATGGCGTGATCGTCATCAACGCCAGCAAAGTCGTCCTGACCGGCAAGAAGGAAGAGGGCAAGGACTACATGTTCTTCACCGGCTGGGTCGGCAACGAACAGCACCACAGCGCCGCGCAGATGCGCGTGCGTCGCCCGGAATTCCTCGTCGAACACGCCGTCAAGGGCATGCTGCCCAAGAACCGCCTCGCCGACTGCCAGCTCAAGCGCCTGAAGATATACGCCGGACCCACGCACAACAACGAAGCCCAGAAACCCGAACCACTTTCCATCTAAGCAAGTCATGGCCAACCAGACGCAGAATGTCTTTGTAACCATCGGTCGTCGCAAGACGGCTTCGGCCCGCGTGCGCCTGCTGTCAGGAGGCAGCGGCAAAATCACCGTGAACGAAAAGGAAGGCGACGTGTATCTTTACGACGCCGCCCTGCTTTCGATCGCCACCAAGCCCCTGCGCACCGTGCAGACCGAGGAGCAGTTCGACATCATCGTCCGCGTCGCCGGCGGCGGCCCCTTCGGGCAAGCCGTGGCAATCTCTCACGGTCTGGCCCGTGCCTTGGAAAAGTTCAACCCCGAATGGCGCATAGCCCTCAAGAAGGCAGGACTGCTGACACGCGATCCGCGTGAACGCGAGCGCAAGAAGAGCGGCCAGCCCGGCGCGCGCAAGCGATTCCAGTTCTCCAAGCGCTAAGCCTGAAGCCTGGTTCCTCGTCGTCTTTTTCAAAGACCCTCCAGGCCCTTCACGGCTGGGGGGTCTTTTTGTTTTTTCACATCAGGGACGTTTTTCACAAGCAAGGTATTTTCAAATGAAAGCAGGCATCATAGGAGCATCGGGCTATTCCGGCGAACTGCTCGTGCGGCTGCTCGCAAGACACCCGCACGTGCAACTTGCGCGCGTGACCTCGCGCCAGCTCGCCGGGCAGAGCGTCGGCGAGGTGATCCCCGCGTTGCGCGGCCAGTTGCCGGGGCTGACGTTCTCCAACTCCGACCCCGCCGAAGTGGCGGCGAGCGAGGAGGAAATCTACTTTCTGGCCCTGCCCCACGGCGTGTCCGCCGCGTATGCAAAGGCGCTCACGAACGCGGGCAAGCTGGTCATAGACCTGAGCGCGGACTTCCGCCTCGGCAGCGCGGAGCTGTACAAGGAATACTACGGCGAGGAACACCCCGCGCCGGAGCTTCTCCACGCCGCGCCCTACGTACTGCCCGAACTGGAACGGCTCTGCGGACGGGACGCATGGAAAAAGTCCCCCCTCATCGCCTGCCCCGGCTGCTACCCCACGAGCGTCCTTCTGCCCCTGGCCCCGCTTCTGCGGGCCGGAATCGTGCAGAAAGACGGCATCGTGGTCAATTCGTGCAGCGGCGTGAGCGGCGCGGGCAAGAAGGCCACGGCCTATTACAGCTACTGCGAACGGAGCGAAAGCGCCTCCGCCTACGGAGCGCCCAAACACCGGCACCTGAGCGAGATCGAGGAGCAGCTCTCCATATACGCTGGCTCGAACGTGATCCTCCAGTTCACCCCGCACCTGTCCCCGATGCGCTACGGCATAGAGACGACCATCGTCGCCAAGGCCGCCGCCACGCTCGACGCCCTGTACGAGGCATGGGCGCTGGCCTACCCGACGGCGTCCTCGCCCTTCGTGCAGGTGCTGCCCGCAGGCACATTCCCGGAAACCCGCTACGTTGTCGGCACGAACAGGGCGGACATCAGCGCCGTTCACGACCCGCGCACGGGCAACTTCGTGATCACAAGCTGCATCGACAATCTTTGGAAAGGAGCCAGCGGACAGGCGGTCCAGATAATGAACCTGCTCCTCGGCTTCGAAGAAACGGCTGGTTTGCTATGAGTATGGAATCCACCTACACGCACGTCGAAGGCACGAGCGGCATCACGGAAGTGCCCGGCTTCAAGGCCGCCGCCACAAGCTGCGACATTCGCGGCAAGGGCAACGACCGCCTCGACACCGCCATAATATACAGCGAGCTGCCCTGCGCCGCCGCCGCCACCTTCACGACCAACGACGTGAAGGCTGCCCCGGTGCGCCTCGACATGGCCCGCATCGCCGCCGGCGGACCCTTCCACGGCGTGGTGGCCAACAGCGGCAACGCCAACGCCTACACAGGCGCGCAAGGCATGAAGGACGCCGAGGAAATGGCATCCATTCTGGCGGACGCGCTCGGCGTCCCCGCGCAAAGCGTCTTCGTCGGCTCCACGGGGCGCATCGGCAAGGGCATGCCCATGAACGCGCTGCGCAAGGGCATACCCGAAGCGGTGAAAACTCTTTCCTCCGACCCGAAAAACGGCAGTGCCGCCGCGTGGGCCATCCTGACCAGCGACACCCGCCCGAAGACCGCCACGGCGTCCTTCCAGTGCGCGGGCACACGGATCGTCGTGTCCGGCATGGCCAAAGGCGCAGGCATGATACAGCCCAATATGGCCACAATGCTGGCCTACATCGCCACGAACGCGAAACTTCCGGCGGACGCTCTGACGGGCGTCCTGCGCAAGAGCGTGTTCGCCAGCTTCAACCGCATCACGGTGGACGGCGACATGAGCACCAACGACACCGTAATCCTGCTTGCCAACGGCGAAAGCGGCCTTGGCGAGGCCGAACTTGGCGCGGAAGGCATGGCCCTGTTCGCAAAGGCCGTGGCCGACGTGTGCAAGAGCCTTGCGCAAATGATGGTGGCCGACGGCGAATGCATCAGCAAGGTCGTGACGGTGAACGTCACAGGGGCGAAGACCGAGGCGGACGCCGAAAAGGTGGCCCGCGCGATCGGCAACTCCCTGCTGGTCAAATCCTCGTGGTTCGGCAACGACCCCAACTGGGGCCGCATCATGGACGCCGCGGGATACGCCCGCGTGGGGCTTGACGAAACGACGCTGGACCTTTCCTACGGGGACATCCCCGTGGTCGCGGGCGGCGCGCCCATATACGACAACAAGCCGCTCTGGAAGGAACGGGTGTCGCGGAAGAGCTTCTCCGTGGACCTGAACCTGCACATGGGCGCAGAGACTTTCTCCCTTCTGGCCAGCGACCTTACAGAGGGCTACGTGAACTACAACAAGAGCGAGTAATCGTGGACATCAGCGAAATCGACATCGAGACAAAGACGCACGTGCTGGTTGAGGCCCTGCCCTACATCCAGCGCTTCCGCGGCTCCACATTCGTTGTGAAGTTCGGCGGCAGCCTGCTGGACGAAGAGGCCGCGCTGGCCAACGTCGCGCTGGACGCAGTGTTCCTGTCCGCCGTGGGAATCAAGGTCGTGCTCGTGCACGGCGGCGGCAAAGCCATAACCCGCGCCATGCAGGACGCGGGCCTTGTCCCCGTGTTCCGCGACGGCCTGCGCGTCACGGACGCCGCCACCATAGAGATCGTGGCCAAGGTGCTCGATCAGGGCACGAACCTGAACATCTGCGAGGTTGTGCAGTCCCGCTACGGACGGCCTCTGGGCATTCCCGGACGGAAGGTCCTGCGCGCCGAAAGGCTGACCGCCGACGCCGACGGCAAGCCGATGGACGCGGGCTTCCTAGGCAAGGTGACGGGCGTGAACACGCAGCCCATCAAGCACGCTTTGGACACGGGCTACATGCCGATCATCTCCCCCGTCGGGGCGGACGAGAACGGCCAGCTCTACAACATCAACGCCGATCTTGCCGCCGGCTGCATAGCGAGCGCGCTGGCCGCCCGCCGCCTCGTTTACCTCTGCGACGTGCCCGGCCTATTGCGCGACCCGAAGAACCCGGCAAGCCTCATTTCCACGCTCTATCTGGACGAAGTGCCCACGATGCGCGCCAGCGGCGTCATATCCAGCGGCATGTTCCCCAAGGTGGACAGCGCCTGCGACGCCATAGCGTCCGGCGTGCGCCGCGTGCACTTTATCGATGGCCGCGTCCCCCACTCCGTTCTGCTGGAAATCTTCACCGACGAGGGCATTGGCACGGAAATAATGAACCGCTGACAGAGGGATGATGACCGATCCGGGAAATGCCCCGGACAAGACGGCAAGACAAGGCAACGCATCATACGCTCAACACGCGGACGGGATTCCGGTTTTATCATGGACACAAAAGAGCTATTCGAGCAGTTCGTCGTGAACAGCTATGGCCCGCGCAAGCTGGCCATCTCGCGCGGCATGGGCACGCGCGTCTGGGATGAACAGGGCCGCTCCTATCTGGACTTCGTGCAAGGCATTGCGACCAACACGCTGGGCCACTGCCACCCCGTGTGGGTCGAGCGCGTGCGCGAACAGGCCGGGAAGCTGGTCCACGTGAGCAACCTGTACTACACGGCCAGTCAGGGCATTCTGGCGCAGAAGCTCGTCGAGCGGGCCGGACCCGGCAAGGTGTTCTTCTGCAACAGCGGGGCGGAGTCCAACGACGGCATGCTCAAGCTCGCCCGCCTGCACGGCAGGAAGCTCTCCGGCGGAAGCGAAGGAGTGCGCCACAAGGTCGTGGCCGCGCACAACGCCTTCCACGGCAGGACTTTCGGCAGCATGGCCGCCACGCCTCAAGAGAAGATCCAGAAGGGCTTCGCGCCCATGCTGGACGGCTTCGCCTTCGGCGACTTCAACGACCTTTCCAGCTTCGAGAAGCTCATCGACGACAAGACCGCCGCCGTGCTCATCGAACCCATACAGGGCGAGAGCGGCATCACGCCCGCCACAGCGGAGTTCCTTCAGGGCCTGCGCAAGCTGTGCACCGAAAGGGGTGCCCTGCTCATGGCGGACGAAATCCAGTGCGGCTACGGACGCACGGGCAAGTTCTTCGCCTGCGAACACTACGGCGTGAAGCCGGACACCATCTCGATGGCCAAGGGCATCGCGGGCGGCTTCCCGATGGGCGCTTTCTGGATCGCCGAGCCTTACGCGGACCTTTTCCAGCCCGGCA
>JBAZHO010000066.1:0-8428 GCA_041652375.1 Opitutales bacterium
AACATCAGGCCCATGATTATCATCTTGTCGATGGCCGCCTTGTTGATGACGGGCAGGGTTCCGGGCAGGGCGAGGACGACGGGGTCCGTCAGCGTGTTTGGTTCTTCGCCATAGACGTAGGGGGCGCTGGAGAACGCCTTCGTCTTTGTCTTGAGCTGAACGTGGACTTCGAGGCCGATGATGACTTCGTAGGGCATGGAGTGGCAATTTACGGCAATGCGTGCGAAATGCCAGTCATCAGTTGCGCGCGCGGCGTTATTTGCTCCACTTGGGCAGATCCGAATGGTCGTCGGAGCGGGATATCAGCTCGAACCCGAGCGCCCTGACTTTCTCCGCGAACCCTGTCGAAGTCTCCATCCCGCGCAGGTTTTCGAGTATTTTCAGCGCGGTCTTGTCGGCCTTCATTTCGGCCAGCAGCCGGGCCGCTTCGAGGGCGATTCCCCGCTGGTCGCAGTCCATGTGTTTCAATATGGCCATGAAGCCCAGCGTCATTTCCGCACCGGGTTCGTTGCCGCCTGCGTGCTGCATCTGCGCCAGCTTCAGCGCGATGGCGCAGCCGGGGCGTCTGGAATAGCAGCTTAGGGCAAGCAGCAGGGCTTCGTCGGCCTTGCCCTCCTTTTCCAGCTTCATGATGGCTTGCACGTCCCGGTACTGGTCGTAGGTCCCCACGCGCGGTCCCCGTGTATTCTCTTCGCGCGGGCCGAGCGGGCGGTACAGCGGGTCGCCGATCACCACGCCCTGCCAGCTCAGCGCGGGCATGGCGCACCATGCGGCGTCGCCGAAGCTCCAGCCCGCCAGCAGTGCCTGCGCGATGATGTTCATGTCGTGCGTCAGGGTCAGCGTAGGCTCGTAAACGTTGCCGATCGTGCCTGCCGCGCCGCGATCCACCAACGCGCTTGCCCACTGCCGCCTGTCCGCGAGGCTGCTGGCCGAGAAGCTGTGCAGGTGCATCGCTATGGCCCCGGGCGGGAAGCGCATGCCGGGTTCCGCGAAGGGTCCTGACACATATTGAATGTACCAGCCGAAGTAGAAGGCGGGCGCGTCGAAACGCGTCCCGGCCTGAAACGTCAGCTTGTCATCGTCCACCACGACGTCCCATCCGGCCTCGCCGAAGGCTTTGGCGGCATTGTCCAGCCACTGGTTGGCCAGCGGGAAGGGGCCGCCCTTGTCTATGTAAACCCGTCCCTCAAGCCCGCGCTTTTCGCCTTCAAGCGCGCTGTCCACCAGTCCCCGCGCCGCCTTGTAGTCCGCCCCGCCGAGGCGGGCCGTCTTGATAATCATCGAAAGCTCCATCGGGCCGGGTTGCAGCCTGCGGTAAAGGGGGTTGGGCACGAAGCCGAAAACGGGGTTCAGCCGCGAGGGCATGGCCGCCAGCTCGCTGTCCACGCTGGCGAAGCTGTGGCATAGCAGTTTGCTGACTTTTGCCGGGTCGGTGTCCGGGTTTATGTTGATGAGTCTGAAGAAGTCCCTCGCGGCCTCCGGCGTCGCCAAGGCAGGGTCTTCCGCGATGCGCAGGGGCACGCCCTGACATATCACCAGATAGCCGATCCTGTGCCCCAGCATCAGGCCGTGCGTGCGGCCCTGCGCGTCCGTCCCGCGTTCCCCCTCGTTGATCCACTTGCGGGCAAGAAGCCAGTCGTGGAGCGGGTTACATATCGCGTCCGCGTACTGCGTCCAGTCGATCGTCTCCGCGTCCGGCATGGGCAGGGCGACGATGTTGTCCTCCGGGATGCCGCGTTTCTGCGCGTAGTAGCGGGCCAGCGACACGGATTGTTCCTGCGCGGAGTTCGCCAGAATAAGCACGTTCGCAGGCTCCGGCAGGGCGGGGGCGGGGAAGAAGGGGCCGGACTGCGCGGCGGCGGCACTGGTCAGAAGGCCCAGCGCGAGCAGCAGCAAGCATGTGAACGGCGTCCTCATCCGGCAGAGCATATTACGGCTTTTCCGGCGGCCTGCAAGAAGCCCGCGATATTACTTGCCCGCCGCGACGCGCCTGACGGTGCGGGCATAGGCGTCAACGGCGTCGGCGATGCTGGTGGCCATCTTCTGGCGGTAGGCCGCTCCGGCTATGCTGGCGCATTCCTTGTTGTTGCTCACGAAGCCGCCCTCCACGAGGATTCCGGGGCAGTTGAGAGTGCGCAGCACGGCGAAGCGCGCGCGCTTCACGCCCCGGTCCCCGGTTCCGAGGCTGTTAACCAGTTCCCGCTGGACGTAGTAGCCGAGGAGCATGTTCCACGGGTCGAAGCTGTTGCCGGGCAGGGTGGCGTTCCCGTTGAAGGACGAGCCGGACGTGGAAGGCTGCCCCGAAGGCGGCAGGATGTAGGTTTCCGCTCCGGTGACGCTGCTTGTCGAGGTCGCGTTGAAGTGCAGGCTTATGAAGATGTCGGCTTTCAGGTCGGCGGCCTTTTTCGGACGCTCGTCCAGAGGTATGAACTCGTCGTTGCCGCGCGTGACGAACACCGTGTAGCCACGGCTTTCAAGGGTCTTCTTGAGCGTCAGCGCGAGGCTCAGGGTAAGGTTCTTTTCCTTGATCTTGAGCGACTTGTTCTCGGCCCCGTTGTCCTTGCCGCCGTGGCCGGGGTCGATGACGACGCGCTTCGCGCCGGGCGGAGGCCGCTGGTTCTGGGGCAGAAGAAGGGGTTCTATGGTTTTCTGATAGTCGTTCAGGGAAATGTAGAGCGTGCCGTGGCGTTTGATCACGGCGCGGGACAGGTGGATGGTTATCCCGTTCAGCTCGCAACTTCTGGTGCTTTCCCGCAGGACAACCGTGCTCCACTTGCTTTCCAGCCTGTACTGGAGCTTGTCCCCGGCGAGGGATTTCTTCACCTGCAGGCCCAGCTTTTCCGCCTGCTTCACGACGGACAGATACTGTTCCTGCTGCTGCCCCCCAGCCGTGGGAGCGGCTTTAACGTCAAGCGGGTATAGCCCCAACGTCATGCACATCAGCAGGAAAAGGATGTTCCAGCGCGTGGTCTTCATTGGCGGGGCAGGGGCTTGGGGAGGAAGGACGGGGAGCGGGCGCAGGAGCGCCCCGCCCCATCATCCGGTTATGGGAATGGGGCTGTCAAGCAATGCGGTGTTCAGGGGCCGGGGCGGCTCGGTGTTTTCCATTTCAGGAATCTTCGCGCCGCCTTACCGCGTCGATTATTCGACGGCTTCCGAATCGCTCTCTTCGCTGGAATCGTCGGGCGAGTCTTCCTTTTCGCCGATGTCCGCCTCGTTGTACTTGAGCTTGCGCTTGGCCTGAGGCAGGGGGGACATGGTGAGGTTCACCATGCGGCCCGCGATACGCGGGAAAGCGTCCGCGCTGCCGACGTGCGCCAAGTCCTCGATGACTCGCTTGAGCACCTCCACTCCAAGTTCCTTGTGCTCGTTTTCACGGCCACGGAACATGAGAGTGATCTTGAGCTTGTTGCCCTTGAAGAGGAATTCCTCGCCCCGGCGCATCTTGGTCATGTAGTCGTGCGTTTCGGTGCGGACGCGGAACTTGATCTCCTTGATCTTGGACGTGACGGAACTCTTGTCCTTGTTCTTCTTGGACAGCTCGTACATGTACTTGCCGAAGTCCAGAATGCGGCAGACTGGCGGCTTTGCCGTCGCTGCGATTTCCACAAGATCAAGTCCGTATTGCTTGGCCACGTGCAGGGCCTGATCCCGCTCCATGATCCCAAGCTGTTTCCCTTCAGGGTCTATGACGCGCATCTCTCTGGCGCGAATCCGGTCGTTTTTGCGAATATAATTACCTGGTCCTCCACGATTGGAACCGGTACGTGGGTAATTTGGCATCTAGTTGAGTCTTATTTGTTTTGGCAAGCGTTGCGCGGCCTTGGTCTTGGGTTTCAAGGCCAACGCTCACACTAATAGATGATGCCTTGGTCGCTTTCAATGCCTTTCTGGCAAGAGAATTGGTATGGGGGCATTATCAATGGGTATCCGGGGGCATTAGTTACGTGGTTTTTTCCACCTCGTCCCAAGTTTGTCACCGTTGGCTGTCACGATCCGAATCGCACTCGATGCTTCTGCCAACAATATAACACAAAAACATGACAATACTTAGGTTCCTTCCCCTTGCCGGGCTTCCCTTGCTGATTTCTTCTCCCCTTAGGGCTGGCTCTCTGTCCGCGCTCTCCAATTATTCCGCCGTCAGCGCGGAGATCATTTCGCTTGATCCGGGCACGGGCTTCCTGCTCGCCACGGCTGAGACGGGCGTGGAGATTGTAAACATCAGCGATCCTGCCGCCCCGGTGCAACAGGCGCTCATAAACTTTGAGGGCGTGTTTGCTTCGCCCCAGAGCGTGGCCAATGTCAGCAGCGTGGCCGCCGATCCTCTGGGCAGAGGCTTTGCCGCCGCCGCCTTGATCGGAAGCGATGATACGGGTGCGCCCGGAAAAGTTGTTGTTTTCAACACGTCCACGGGCGCTGTTATGAATTCTTTCGACGTTGGCTTTCATCCGGACTGCGTGGCGTTCTCCGATGATGGGGCATACGTGATGGTCGCCAATGAGGGCGAGTGGAATACCACAGCCAATACGCCCGGTTCCGTCAGCGTCATCAGCATCGGCGCGGATACGGCTCTGGATGCCGTTGCTCTCTTGAGCGCGTCAGCGTCTGCGACTTACGACTTCAGCGCAGGCAATCTTGCCGAAGGGGTGTCTTTGGAAGGCTTGCGCGTGAGCGATCCCGCAGAGGGTCTGCCCAACGGGCTGGAGCCGGAATACGTCAGCTATGCCGATGGCCGGGTCTATTGCAGCATTCAGGAATCCAGCGCCATCGGCGTGTTGGATATCGCCAGCGGCAAGTGGGTGGACATCATCCGCATGCCCTACGTCATGCAGCGCATCGACGCTTCGGACAAGGACGGCGGCGCGCACATCGACGACACCGTAATTTATGGAATGCCAATGCCCGACACCATCAAGGCTTTCATGCACGAGGGCACAACATATGTGGTTACGGCTAATGAGGGGGACTTCAACCCCAACGATACGGACAAGGCCCGTATCAAGGACCTTGGCAAGGATGGCCTGCCAGCCATTGATGCCGCGTATCTCGCCGAACTGAACGCGCTCTACGATGGCGATGCTCTTGCCGACGACGCTCTGGGTCGGCTGAACATTTCCATCATCGACGGATTGAACGCCAACGGGGAGTTCGAGCAGTTTTACGTGCCCGGCACGCGCAGTTTTTCTGTCATAGACTGCTCCACCGGGCAGGTGGTTTGGGACTCCGGTTCCGCGCTTGAGGAACTTACAGCGGAGCTTGATCCCGCAGGCTATCAGGACGGGCGTTCTGACGACAAGGGGCCGGAGCCTGAAGGCCTCTGCGTGTTCGAGATGCACAAGGAGCGTTTCCTAGCCCTTGTTACGGAGCGCACTTATGCGCTTTTCCTCTACAACATTTCCGATCCGCTGCATCCTGTGTTTGCGGATTATTTCCGCGCTTCGGACACGGATGAGGAGCCTGAGAGCGTATTATTTCTCTCCCCGGATGTTGAACATGGCATCAGCCCGAAGCTGATCGTGTCCTACGAGGCCAGCAAGACGGTCAACATTCTTGGCATGAACACATGGGCTGGTTTCCCCCGCGATCCCGCCGAACAATACGTTAACACGTATGGATGGATGGGCTGGATGTATGTGGATGGCAATTGGGCATACAACTGGAATATCGATACTTGGTTTTACATGCCGTCCAGCTTCTTCCAGAACGACGGCTCATGGGCTTATATGCTGGATTAGCGTCACAGTCCTCAATGATTCTGCAAGGCACTGCCGGAATTTTCGGCAGTGCTTTTTTTTGTGGAAATCCGGGGCTGTCGTCACGTTCCGGCGCGTGTCATTTCAAGATGCGCCGCAGGGTGACGCTTTCCCTCCTTGGCGCGGCTTCAGATATAGCGGTTGTCAAAAGTCGGCCAATTTGAAGCTGCAGGACGAACGCGTGCCTCCCCGGACGGCTCGGAGAGCCCTACCCCTAAGACGTTGATGCGCAATCTGTTGGTAGGGACGCCTCTCCGAGGCGTCCGGGGGTGCGCGCATACGTCGCTTGTCCCGTTTCCTAGCCAGATTAGGTTTCTATTTCGGGATACTTTTGGCAATCGCTATATACCGCCATCCATGAGGTAATCAGTTCTGATTGCCATCAACCACCGCTCGGACGTAGTCACCTGCGGACCTGCGTATAACTTTTGTTGCAACAATAGCTTCCAGTATTGTCAGAACCACGGCGCAGAGAATGAACGCGGCAAACCATCCCAAATGACTGGATGGCGAGACATCTGCTTGGGATTTCCAGTACTGGCAAATCGCGTCAGTGCCCACGCACATTATTGACATAGGAATGACGATAATCGCCATCAAGAGAGTAGCTATACGCATATGAGAATTATAGGTTATTAACTATAAGTCAAATATAGGTAAAAGTCAAAAATACGGATGCAATTCTTGGAAAACTCCCGGAGTTTTTTCTGGCATGGAGCACGGTTTCCGGGCGCGGTCATGAGCATGTATTCCCATGACAGCTTTTCGCCAATACGGGTAAAGTGACCCCTCGCGGGGCCGAAGTATGTCCATGTAAAGGGTCGGAACAAAAGCTCAGGATTCTCCAGAAACGCCCGTGAGCCGCCGGTCCGAGAGGGTCGCCCGGTTCTTCAAGGCATGAGTCCAACGGCTGGAACACTGCAATTGCTGTCATGAGATTACTTCCACAATATGTCGGATCACGCCCGCTTTGTTCCGTCCCTTGCAGGGACGA
The DNA here is from genome assembly GCA_041652375.1 of Opitutales bacterium. Classification (GTDB taxonomy): domain Bacteria; phylum Verrucomicrobiota; class Verrucomicrobiia; order Opitutales; family Oceanipulchritudinaceae; genus Verruco-01. Next base: position 6,748 of record JBAZHO010000066.1, read on the forward strand.
GGACGAGGCCGTGATAGGTTTGCAAGCCTCTCTGCGAAGCAGTTCTTCGCTTCGTGCCATCCTTGAATGCGCAAAGGATCGCTGCGTCAGTCGCAACATCGACGAAGGCCGTATGCAGATGATCGAGCGCATATGCCAGCGTTACGAGAAGCACCAGAAAGAGGTGCGCGACCACTGTCTTGATTACTTCAATTCGGAACCTGCGCTGCGCATGTCCAACCTGCACGATCGCACCGGCGAACTGATCCGCTCCGGGAAGACCCTGTTCGAGGAGCTTCGCGCGGCCATACTTACTTTCTAGTCGGGTTATATATACGTCTGTCTATGGCTTGCCGGGCGCCCGGCGGCCTCAGACACCGCGTTCCCGCCTCGTCCGGCTACTGGTCCAGCCGCAGGGAGGGGTCCATGTCCGTCGTCGCCGGGTTTCCGGTCACGTCAGGGCTGGCCCAGACGCTGAAGGCTATCATCGCGGCGTTGTCCCCGGTGTGCCTCGGCTGCGGGGCAAAAAGGGGTATGGCGCGGCGTCGCGCGATGCGGCTCATCGCCTCGCGCAGGGCCATGTTGTTCGACACCCCCCCGGTCAGCCCCACGCTGCGGTAGCGTCTGGCTGTAAGGAAAGCGTCCACCTTGCCCGCGAGCGCGTCCACGACGGCGGCCTGATAGCTGGCGCATATGTCCGGCAGCGCCTTTTCGAGCGTCCGGTCGTCCATCTTCTCCATCAGGTAGCGAAGACTGGTTTTCAGGCCCGAGAAGCTGAAGCGGGCCTCCAGCGAGTGCGCGAACGCCCGTGGGAAGTCGTATTTCCCCGGGTCGCCCCCGCGCGCGGTCCGCTCGACGAGGGGTCCGCCGGGGTAGGGCATGCCGAGCAGCTTCGCGCCTTTGTCCAGAGCCTCGCCAGCGGCGTCGTCCACGGTCTCGGCCACTATGACGGGGCGCAGGTCCGTGCCCATTTCAAAGAGCAGGGAATTGCCGCCAGATACCAGCAGGCCCAGATGGGGCAGGGCGCCCTGAAGGCGTTCGCGGAACGTGGCCGGTTCCAGCGCGTGAAAGTCCATGAACGCCGACCATGCGTGGCCGAGCAGGTGATTCGCGCCGACCACGGGCACGTCCAGCGCGACGGACAGCGCTTTGGCCGCGCTCATCCCGAGGGCCAGACAGGCCGCGAGGCCGGGACCGCGCGTTACGGCGATGACGTCCGGCTTGCGTCCGTCGAGCAGCTTCAGGGCCTCGTCGATCAGCGGGGGCAGGTTTGTCAGGTGCTCCCGGCTGGCCAGTTCGGGAACCACGCCGCCGTACGGGCGGTGGCTCTCGATCTGGGAGTTCACCCATTCGCCCACGATGCCTTGCTCCGGGTCGAACAAGGCCACGGCGGACTCGTCACATGAACTTTCCAGCGCCAGAATCACGCCCGACAGTGCTAGACCGCGCCGCGTTCATGCTCAATCAGAAAAGCTGCTCCGACGGAACGCAGGGCGTTATAGCGTCTTTCAAAAGTCCGCCGAAATATCAAAGAATAAAGAGAAGAATTTTATCCGCAGATAAGCAGGGATTTACGCAGATTATTGGAGAAGAAAAAGTTCTGGTTTTCCAATCCCTTTTTTATCCCTGCTTATCTGCGGATAAAAATTTTGGGTTCTATTTCGGTTTTCTTTTGGCAATCGCTCTAGTAGTTCCATTTGAC
>JBAZHO010000067.1:0-8386 GCA_041652375.1 Opitutales bacterium
CGGCTCGTAAGAACGCGCGCGCAAATTGACATGGAACATGCTGAAAGACTCGCCCGGAGCGCCCCTGCGCGAAGCCAGCTCCACGGCCTTGCGCATGAACAGATCAAGCGACGCCGGGGCGCCCCTGTCCCCCGCCAGAACCAAGTCGATGGCGGAACGCAAACTATCGTTCAAGAACGGATCCCGCCCCGTGACAGGGGCGAACAACGCGCCCACGCACTCGTTCTTGGCGATGATCTCGGGATCGTTCTCTTCCATGACGACTGCGTAAATCCAGCGCACTATTCTTCCATTTTTTTGAGGTCGTGAATCACCTGCTCCATCTCGCCGATGTCGCGGAAGTCCCGGTACACGGACGCGAAGCGCACATAGGCGATCTGGTCCACGGCCTTGAGCTTCTGCATGACGATCTCTCCGATCATGTCGCTGGGCACCTCCTGATCGTAACGCGCCTCAAGGTCCAGCACCACGTCGTTCACCAGCATGTCGATCTGCTCCATCGGCACGGGACGCTTTTCACAGGCCCTGCGCAGGCCGGCCATGATCTTGTGCTTGTCGAAACTCTCCGTGCGCCCGTCGCGTTTGCGGACGTTCAAGCCCTCGCGCACGATCTCCTCCACCGTGGTGAAACGGTAGCCGCACTTCTGGCATTCGCGCCTTCGCCGGATGGAAAGACCGTCCTTGGCGATGCGTGAATCAATCACGCGCGAATCGCGCTCCCGGCATTTGGGGCAGTTCATGGTGGGGTCAAAGTTTAAGAAAGTTGCCTAACATCTGCTTGCCGTGTTCGGTGGCAAGGGATTCCGGGTGGAACTGCACGCCCCACACCGGCAGCGTGCGGTGGCGCAGGCCCATTATCTCGCCCTCGTCGGTCTGGGCGGTGATCTCGAGGCAGTCCGGCAGGCTGTCGCGCTCCACCAGCAGGGAATGGTAGCGCGTGGCGGCGAAACGCTGCGGTATGTCCTTGAAAACGTCCCTGCCGTCGTGGTTCACGAGGGAAGTCTTCCCGTGCATCAGGCGGGCGGCACGCACCACCCTGCCCCCGAAATGCTGCCCTATGGCCTGATGGCCGAGGCACACGCCAAGGATGGGCTTGATGCCCGCGAACGCCGCGATGATCGGAATGGTGACGCCGGCCTCCGTCGGAGTGCAGGGGCCGGGGGACAGGAGCACGCGGTCCGGGTTCAGCGCAAGCGCCTCTTCCGGCGTGATGGCGTTGTTGCGGTACACAACGGGGTTCGCCCCAAGCTCCGCAAAATACTGCACGAGGTTGTAGGTGAAGGAATCGAAGTTATCTATTACAAGAAGCATGGGACCGGCGAGTACGGCAAATCATCGTTGCCTCATTTACGAAGGTCAAGACTGGCCTGACTTGCAGTGTCCGGGCACATCGCGCAATAGATGGATGTTGAAGAGATCAATCCATCTTTCGACACATGCCGGATCATTTCAAGATACTCAGCCAAGATAGCGGCAGTTGCGCCAGAACGGGCGCGCTCGCCACACCGCACGGGACCATACGCACGCCGGTATTCATGCCCGTGGGCACGCAGGCGACCGTGAAAGCCATGACCCCGACGCAGGTGCGCGAATGCGGCGCGCAGATCATTCTGGGCAATACCTATCACCTGAACCTGCGCCCCGGCCCGGATCTCATAGCGGCTCTTGGCGGGCTGCACCGCTTCATGGGCTGGGACTTTCCAATCCTTACAGACAGCGGCGGCTTTCAGGTGTTCAGCCTTGCGAAACTGCGCAAGCTCGACGACGAAGGCATACGCTTCCAGTCGCATCTGGACGGCGACGAGGTGTATCTGGACCCCATGACCGTCATGCGCATCCAGAACAAGCTCGGCAGCGACATTGCGATGGTGCTGGACGAGTGCCCGCCGTGGCCCGCGGAACGCAAGGTGCTCGAAGACGCGGTGCGCCGTTCGATCAAGTGGGCCGGGGCCTGTCTGGACGAGGCGGGCAGGCTGGGCATTCAGGAAAGCGGACGCCACGTGTTCGCCATCGTGCAAGGTTCCAATCAGGAGGACCTGCGCAGGGAGTGCGCACAGGCGCTGGCCGCCATGCCCTTCCACGGCTACGCGATCGGCGGCGTAAGCGTCGGCGAGCCAGAGGAGCAGATGATGGAAGCCATAGACGCGACCGCGCCCCACCTGCCGCTGGAGCTGCCCCGCTACGTTATGGGCGTGGGCACGCCGCCCCAGCTTCTGCGCATGATAGCGAAAGGCATGGATATGTTCGACTGCGTCATGCCCACAAGGGAAGCGCGCCACGGCTTGTTCTATACTGCGGAAGGCAGAAGGAACATCAAGAACGCCCGCTTTGCCGACGACGCGCGCCCGCTGTGTGAAGAACTGGATAACTACGCTTGCAGACACTTTTCAAGGGCCTACATACGACACCTTTTCCAGAGCGGCGAGATACTGGCATGCACGCTCCTTAGCCTTCACAACGTGAACTTCTTCGTCAACCTGCTCGATCAGGCGCGGCTGCACATAGAGATTGGAGACTATGCTCCGTGGAGCAGGCAATGGATCGACCGCTTCGAAAACCAATCGGTTTAAGATAGTTACATTTTCTGTACATGATCCCGGTGGAAATCCTTGTAAATTTATATAACCAAAATAATTGACAAAATGTGCATAGCGTGTGAAAGGTTAACTTGATCACATCGTCACACAACAGGTACATTAAAATGGCAATCTACGATATCGAAGAGCAACTCAAACAACTAGAACAGCAAGAAGCTTCCCTTGCCCAGCGCAAGGCTGAACTTGAGGCCGAAAAACAGCGGCACCTCGAACTGGAAAAGCGTCTGGACGACATCGTTCAGAACAGCGGTTTCCGCAGCGCCCGCGACCTCGCGCAAGCCCTGATCAGCAAGTACGGACTGCGCATGGCCAAGGCCCCCGCAGCACCCGGCGAGAAGACCCGCCGCAAGCGCACGCGCATCACCGCAGAACTGCGCGACAGCATCAAGAAGCTCGTGGCCGAAGGCGCATCGATGAACTCCGTGTCCAAGGACCTGAGCATCAGCTACACCGTCGTGGCCAAGATCGTCAAGGGTCACTACGACTCCGTCTAAGCTGACATCAGCTTGTTCTTTACATCCGGGGCGGTCCGCAAGGACCGCCCCTGTTTTGTACCCGTGAATACCCCCCTGTCAGCCGCGCCTGTGCTATAGCGTCTTTCAAAAGTATCCCGAAATTGAAATCCAATCTGTCAAGGAAACGGGGCAGCCGACGTATGCGCGCGCGCCGGACGCCTCGGAGAGGCGTCCCTACCTGTCAGATCTCTTCCTATAATATTGCGCTTCAACGTCTTATGGTAGGGACGGCTCTCCGAGCCGTCCGGGGGTGCATGCGTTCGTCCTGCGGCTTCATATTGGCCGACTTTTGGCAAACGCTATAAGCGGGCAGGACGCGGCTTTGGAGAACTCGCAGCCCGGCTGCTTACGCCAGCAGACGCCGACAAAGAGTGGTACACCTGTCACCGGATCGCGCCTTTGCAAGCGCCATGCGCCACGCCGCCGTGGAACCGACTATCACAGCCGTAAGTCTGGCCCTTGTCAGCGCGGTGTACAACAGGTTCCTGCGAAGTAATACCAAGTGTTCCGGCATCAAGGGTATAATTACATGATCGAACTCGCTGCCCTGAGACTTGTGTATGCTTATGGCATATGCAGGCATCAGATCGACCATTTCCATACGGGAAAAGCTTATGTCCCCTTCCGCGAACGAGACGACAAGCGTGTTCTCCTTGGGATCGACATGAGAAATAACGCCCATATCCCCATTGAACACTGACTTATCGTAATTATTGCGAGTGCATATCACTTTGTCTCCAGCGCGAAAAGCCTGCCCTGACGCGTCCTCAAGACACAGGCGAGACTCTCCGTTAAGCGCCTTCTGCAAGGCAAGATTGAATGCTAGGATGCCTGCGCGGCCCTTGTGCATCGGGGCCATGACCTGCATATCCAGAGGGTCCACGCCCTCGTCCTTCCACCTTCTCGATATGGATATTACGGCGCGGACGACATCCTCCGGGGAATCTGTGACGTACATGGACAGCTCGGGAATGGTCCCTTCCGTGAGCGTACGCAGATCGACCGGCGGCGGCGGCGCGGTGTCGCCCATCAGTATGCCGTTGGCAGCGGCCACGATCCGGCTGCCTTCGCTCTGACGGAACACGCTCTTGAGGCGCACCACAGCCGCAAGGCCGCTGTCTATAATGTCGGCGAGCACGTTGCCCGGACCCACTGAGGGGAGCTGGTCGGAGTCTCCCACAAGCAGCAGGTGCGTGCCCTGCCCTATGCCCCGCACGAGCGCGCTGCACAGGCGCACGTCGAGCATCGAGGCCTCGTCCACGATGACCATATCCGCCTCCAGCGGCTTCTGTTCCGAAGCATCCTGATTCTCGTTGAAGCGCAGCAGGCGGTGCAGCGTGGCGGCTGGCATGCCCGCGCTGGCGGCGAGCCTCTGCGCCGCCCTGCCCGTGGGCGAGGCCAGCAGCACCCGCGCCTTCTTGGCAGACAGGATGTCCACCACGGCGCGGAGGATGGACGTCTTGCCCGTGCCCGGCCCGCCGGTTATCACGCAAAGTTTTTCCGAAAGCGCGGCGGCCACCGCGTCCGCCTGCTCCGGGGCGAAGGCAAACCCCGCCCGACGCTCCGCCCAGTCGATGGCGGCGTCGATCCTGATGGGCGGCAGCGCGGACGCCGTGCGCAGGATGCGCTTCAGCTCCGCAGCGATGCGCTCCTCCGCCCTTGCCGGGCCGGGCGTCTGCACGAGGCCCTCGTAAATGCAAAGCTCGCGCCGGGCCAGCATCTCGCCGACGCGGACCTCGGCCCGGTCCTGTGCGCAACGCAAAAGGCGCGCGCAACGCTCCGCAAGCTCGTCCTGAGGCAGGGCGCTGTGCCCCTCCGCTTCCGCCTCGCCAAGGACATAGACCAGCCCGGCGTCGATGCGCCGTTCGCTGTCGTTGCCGATGCCCATGTTCAGGGCGATCTTGTCCGCCGTGCGGAAGCCGATGCCGTCCACGTCCCGCGCCAGCGCGTAGGGGTCCTCCCGCAAAAGGACCGGGGCCGCCGCGCCGTATTCCTTCACGATGCGCATGCAGCGGCGCACGCCCACGCCGTAGGATTGCAGGAACATGAGCACCTCGCGCAGGGCGAGCTGCTCGTCCCACGCGGTCTTGATCTTCGCCGCCCTGCCCGCGCCAAGGCCCGGAACCTCCCGCAAACGGGCGGACTCCTCGTTCAGGATGCGCATGGTGTCCATCCCGAAGCGGCTCACGATCTTGTCCGCAAAGCCCTTGCCCACGCCCGGCACAAGGCCGCTGCCCAGAAACTTGCGCAAGGCCTCCACGGACGCGGGCAGACGCACCGAGAAGCTCTCCGCCTCCATCTGCGGGCCGAAGTTCGGGTGCATCACCCTGCGCCCTCGCACGGACACGCTCTCCCCGCAGCGCAGGCCCGGCAGCACGCCTTTCACGGTGACCAGTCCCTCGCGCTCCTGCTTGATCTCGGCGATGACGTAGCCGTTCTCGGCGTTGGAAAACACGATGCGGTCCACCACGCCGTCGATCTGGTCCACGGCATCGCCCTGTCCGGGCGCGATAGGGTCTGCATCGGGGCTGCTGCTCATCCGCCTCATATCTAAAGACCTGTGCGCGAATAAACTCAAGGTTTGAGAGACCCGCGAAAATGCCCCCTTCCCTTGTCTTGACTAGGCGCGAGCGAACATTCAGAGTTCTGCCCTTTCGCAAAGGGCTTTACCACCCGGACATGCGGCCCAAGGGCGCGCGCGGGACCGATGCGAGAACATGCGGGCATAGTTTAGTGGTAGAACTCCAGTCTTCCAAACTGGTCGTGTCGGTTCGATTCCGACTGCCCGCACCATTTTTTACGCCGGAACATGTTGCGCCGTGTTGCGCACGACCATCCCGGGCCGTAAGTATGCCCGCCACAGATGAAGACCAAAGTATCCATCAACGCCGGGGCCTGCGGCCTTCGGATGAGTACGACTGGGAAAAGTCCGTCGTACACGCCACGATGCGCGAAAACTGCACGCACACGGCCTGCCCCGTGCCCTCGGGCATCATCAAGGCCGTGCAGGTGGCCAGCGGCCTGAAGCCCCCGGTGGACGCCAGCATCACGTTCGGGCAGGCGGACTGATTGTACTGATTTCAAATAGAAGACCGAAATAAAACCCAGAATTTTATCCGCAGATAAGCAGGGATAAAAAGGGATTGGAAAATCAGAACGTCTTATCTTTCAATAATCTGCGTAAATCCCTGCCAATCTGCGGATAAAATTCTTCTCTTTGTTCTCTGGTAATTCGGCGGACTTTTGAAAAACGCAAAACGCCCCGCCGGGACGCTGTTACACGTTGGCGGGGCGCTATGGGATGACAGGCTAAAGGCGAAAGGCCTCCGTCAGGTCATCAGAAACGGTATGCCATGGACACGCTGAAGATATTCACGCAGGCATCGATGGTGCCTATTACGTGCTGGTAGGCGGTGTGCGTGGAATTGTCCACGTTCGGGTCGTCCACAAAGATGTGCACGTAACCGGCATCCAGCGTCATGTTCTGGGAGACATCCCAGCTAAGGCCCAGCGACAGCCACACGCGGCTGGCATCGGGGATGCGCGGAGAACGGAACTCGGAACTCTTGACCGGAGTCTGGTCGTAGGCCAGACCGCCGCGCAACGTGACGGTATCGCTCATCTTGTAGTCCGTGCCGAGGGAGTAACGCCAGTTGTCGCGCCAGTTCTCGATGATCGCAGTGCCCGCGTACTGCTCGGTCAGCGCGGTCTCGAAGTCGATGTCCAGCTTGTAGAACGTGCTCCAGTTCATCCAAGTCACGTCGCCCATGACGGACCACTTGTCGTTTAGCTGATGAAAGAAGCTGACAGAGAGGGAGTCCGGCAGGGTCAGATCGGCCCCGATCTTCTGGTCCGCAAACACCACGGCGTACATGGCCATCGGGGCAGGCAGTTCCGGCAAGGTGAAGTCCGCATCGCCTTCAAGATGTGCTTTGACGCTGGAACGGTAGTGCGCGCCAAAACGGGTTGCAGGGCTTGCTTCATATAGAAGGCCCAGATTCCAGCCGTAAGCGATGTCGTCTCCCTTCAGGTCGTTGAAGCCGTCAAGAAGGGGCGTGCCGTCGCGGTTGAGGTCGATGGCATTGGTCAGGTGGGCGGACACATATTCCACGCTTACGCCAGCGCCGATTGTGAACTTGTCGTTGATGCGATAGGCCACCGACGGGTTGAAGTTGACCGTCTTGATCTCGGAACGGACGGCCTGATAACGACCGACCCAGTCCTTGTCATATTCCGTGGCAAGGCCGAACGGCGCGTGAATGCCGAAACCGACCACCAGCCTGTCGTTGATGGGGTGTGCGTAGTAGAAGTTCGGAACGAAGGCGGTTTCGCCGCCGTCGGCATTCGGTCCCTGCGTGGGATATACGCCGGAGGTGGTGGAGCCTTTGTTCGTGAACTTGGCTTGCGGGGCGATCATGTGAACGCCGGTTTGCACCTCGGGTTGTTTCAGCAGAATCATGCCGGCGGGATTGAAGAATATCGTGCTGGCGTCCTCTGCGACGGCGGCTCCGCCCGCGAAGGCGTTGCCGATGCCGGAGGCGCTTTGCTCGATGATTGCAAATCCGGCGCCGCTCGCTGCGGAAGCGAGAGTTAAGCCGGAAGCAATGGTCAACAGACGTTTGATGCGTTGTATTTCCATTTTGGGTACAGAATAGTGGCGGAAGCAGGGGCCACCGTTGTGAGTTTGTCGCGTTATGTACGCGGGGGTTGAGCACTGAACGCCTCAGTGGACGTCGCCGGACTTGCGGACAAGCGGCGTCCGTGAATGCGTACAGGTAGCAGGAAGCAAGGCAGATAAAGGGATTTACACGGGAAAAGGCCAGCACGAATTGCACGCTTGTGTTACTTGCAAACGGAAAGCGCGTTTTTTCCGGCAATCCGCAACATTCATACGCCCGTTTGCAGATCGTCACTTGATCGCCGTTCCGCGCAAAATCGCGCGGCGCACGCGTCATCGGAGCGGCGGGCGAGGGTCCCGCCGGGGCCGAAAATCATGCCCCGAGGGATAAAACCTTGCACAGGACTCCCCTTTTGTATCTGACTGAAAGTTTACGACACATACGTACGGGCGCATAGCTCAGTTGGTTAGAGCGCCTGCCTTACAAGCAGGATGTCACAAGTTCAAGTCTTGTTGTGCCCACCATTTTTCTGTTTTAATCCCGAACGCCAGTCACGATCTTCATCATCTCCGTCGCGCTGCAAGAGCGCGGATGTTGCCATGAGGCACGGCAGCTCTTATCCTAAACTGCTGAAAGACAAAAAAAACCATGCGCC
>JBAZHO010000068.1:0-8358 GCA_041652375.1 Opitutales bacterium
CGGGCTGGGATGCTCGCGCGTGGCGACAAGACCCGCGATGTGCGCCATGTCGGCGAACAAATACGCCCCCACGTCCTTCGCAATCCTGCCCATGCGCTCGAAGTCGATGATGCGCGGATACGCGGACGCGCCCACGGTAATCATCTTCGGCTGCACCCTGTGCGCCTGCGCCTCAAGCTGGTCATAGTCGATGCGACCCGTTTCGAGACTCACGCCATAGTGGGCAATCTTGTAGAGCTTGCCCGAAAAGTTGACCGGATTGCCATGCGTGAGATGGCCGCCGTGGGAAAGCTCCATCGTCAGAAGCTGGTCGCCCGGCTGGAGAACCGCCGTATAGACGCCGAAGTTGGCCTGAGAGCCGGAATGCGGCTGCACATTGGCATGATCCGCGCCGAAAAGCTGCTTGGCGCGATCGATGGCGATCTGCTCGACAACATCGACATACTCGCAACCCGAATAGAAACGCTTGCCCGGATACCCCTCGGCATACTTGTTGGTAAGCACGCTGCCGCAAGCCTCCATGACTGCGGGCAGAGTGAAGTTTTCCGACGCGATCAGCTCAATGTGATCCCTCTGCCGGGCCTTTTCGGCCTCAACGGCGGCGGAGACAGCAGGATCGAGCGTGGCGAGATTTGAGGTGTCGATGCTCATGTATGCGAGTTCGGTATTGGAATCCGTTAAAAAGAATGACAGCGGTCCGTAACCCTGCGGTTGCTTACGCTGCCCTGATTATCGGGCCGTCGAACAGGCGGCTTGTCAATGCTGTTCCGAGAGGAAATGCGTGAGAAGACGGGCAGGCATAACGCAATTTGCGCAATAATCCCGGCTCCATAAAAATTTCATCAACCAAACAGCCGCGCGGCATGTGATAATCAAAACGCCATCTTGACGGCCATAATGCTTATCATATCTTGGTATCCTCGGTTACGGCAATACCCCCCCCTGAAGCGACAACGCCATGAAATCCATCTCGACACGCGCAGTATCAATAATCCTGACAGCGACCCTGTATTACGCATCCAGCACTGGCACGCTCCGTGCCGATCCCTACTGGGGCGACCCGACAATACCGTTCGAGAACGCCGACGTGACGGCGGCACATCTGGACAGCGACGGCTCCGTCGGCCAGCAGTATTACAGCGTGATGAACGACGGGTTGACGAACCCCAATTTCTCCAGCTCGATTGACGCCTTCATCGGCAACACGCACGCCTACAACCACCTGAACATCAGCGCCGGTTCGCGCCTTGTCAGCAAGCTCGGCTACATCGGGTATTCGTCGGCCAGCGTCTATAACACCGTCACCCTGAGCGGCACCGGACCCACGGATACAAACACACGCTGGACGACAAACGGCGACCTCTTCGTGGGCTACGACGGCGACAACAACACCCTCACCCTCGAGAACGGCGCAGATGTAAATACCTCATACCAAGCTTTTTACATCGGATATTCAGCGTCTAGCAGCGGCAACACCGTAGTGGTTGACGACTCAGGCTCGGCTCTCGAAGCTGGCTCCATATACGTCGGCTACCACGGCATCGACAGCCTGCTGACCGTCACGGGCGGGGCGGACATCTACGCGAACAGCGGCACGACGATCGGCGAAGGCGCGGGGCTTGATTTCGCGCAGGGCAGAGGGATTCTGAGCGTGGACGGTTCAGGCTCCACCGCCACTCTGAGCACGTTGCGCATAGGCAACCTCGGCAGCGGCAGCCTTGAAATATCGGGCGGGGCCAGCGTGTCCTCATCCCTGACGCACATCGGCTATGGCGTGGAGGGCAGCGACGATTTCGCCTTCAACAATCAGGCAAGCGTCAGCGGCAGCGGCTCCACGTGGACCATATCACCCTCGCAGATTTTCTACATCGGCTATTACGCGGACTCGAACGACCTCGCCATTTCCTCCGGCGGCTCCGTCACGAGCGGCAACCTCTACCTAGCCTACGATGACTCAAGCTCCGGCAACACCGTCACGATAACGGGCATCGGTCCCGGCGACGACGCGACAAAGTTCACGATGGCGGAGCTGCACCTCGGCTACGGCGGCTCGGACAATTCCCTCTCGATTTACAACGGCGGCGAGGTCAGCTCGACCAGTACCGTCGTTGGCGAGCTTTCCACCTCGACGGACAACAGCATCCTCATCGACGGCGCGGGATCGCTGTGGCGGTCCACGGGCAACGTGAGTTACGGCAAGGCCGGTAACAGTTGCGCAATGACAATATCCGGCGGCGCGGACGCCATCACCGGCGGATCGTTCAATCTGGGCTACGACGGGACAAGCCATTCAAACGTGATAATTGTCGATGGTTCCGGCTCCACATGGACCAATTCCAGCGATTCCACCTTGATAGGCCGCCTCGGCAACCAGAACACCCTGACGATCTCGAACGACGCCGAGGTGATGCTTTCGACGCTCTACATAGGAATGGGCCAGTCGAGCAGCAGCAATTCCTACGGCTACGAGAACAAGGTCAACGTGTCGGGCGGTTCCGTTCTGAACACGGGAAGCGCGGGTGTTGTTGTGGGGCAGTACGGCGACCGCAACGAGCTGAACATTTCCGGCGGGTCGGCGGTCACGAGCGGCAATGCCTACATAGGCTATTACATCACCGCCGAAGACAACGCCGTCACCATGACCGGAACGGGCGCTGCGGACACTGGAACGCGCTGGACATTGAGCGGGAACCTGCACGTGGGCTACAGCGGCGACGGCGGCAGCCTCGACATCTTTGCAGGCGCCGATTTGAGCGACGTCAACGGCTACATCGGCAACAATAGCTACGACAGCGCAGGCAACACCGTGACGATAGGCGGCTCCGGCTCCACATGGATCAATTCCGGCAACCTTGCGGTCGGCAACACCAGCAACACGGGCAACGTGCTCACGATCTCGGACGGCGCGCTCGTGAAGGTCGGCGGGGCCTTGACGATCAATCACGACGCGGATTCCGCGAACCTCATCTACATGAGCGATGCCTTTCTGGCCTTGAATGGAAACATTACAAGCACGGGCACGAACACCATCGAGGGTCTGCTGTCCGGCGTGCTGGTCGATAACGGGGCGGGCGGATGGGCAAGCGCTTCGCTCGGCATCAACATCTTCGCAACTTATTACACTAGCGACGCCGCAGCTTTTTCCGCGACCGGGTACAACGACCTCGGCGGCTATACCGTCATCAACGCCGTGCCCGAACCTTCGACATACGCTCTATTCGGCGGCATCGCCGCGCTCGCGTTCTCACTGTATCGCAGACGGGGAAAGCGCAAATAAGGCAGATGAGAGGCTCAAGCCTCCGATAATACCTGCGGCGGCATGCCTTTACCGGTAAGCTCGCGCAGGTATTCCACGATCGATGGGATGGCTTCCACGATGGCGTCGCGCGTGTCCTCGTACGTCTTGATGTCCGAACCGTAGGGGTCGGGCACTTCGGGATCAGCGGGCGGGGGCAGAAGCTCTCGCATCAGCAGAATCGGGGCCTTCAGGTCCGGGAACTCCGCACGTATTGCCCGGCGGTGGCTCTCGGTCATGCAGAGGATGAGCAGGGCGCGGGAGACGATCTCCGGGTTGAGGTCGCGGCTCTGGTGCCTGTCCATATCCAAGCCCACCTTTTTCAGCACTGCGGCGGAATGACCCGTGATCGGCACTCCCGGCCATGCGCTGACGCCCGCACTGGTGACGCGAATGGAGCGCAGCGGCTGCGGCTCCGCAGCGAGGGCGTGGCGCAACAGGGCCTCCGCCATAGGACTGCGGCAGATGTTGGCCGTGCACACGCAAATGACGTATCGGGGATGCGCTGACATGCTATTGGAACGATACTGCACGCGCGCGCTGGTCAATGCAACCAAGAGCTTGAACGGAGCGGTTTTCGTTTCCTCCCGCGCCCGCCGAACTTCGTCAAATGCGTACAAAAAAAAGCACGACCACCTGACAATATAGGTCAGGGAATCGTGCCTTGAGAATTGTGCAGTCCAACTCATCCCGATGCTGTCAAAAACCGCATCGAAGAAAGGAAGCAGGAACCGTACGGGTCGGTCTAGTAATCGCCGCCGTCGGAGCGACGACCACGGAAACCACCGCTGGAACCGCCGGAGCGGCCACCACGGTCACCGCCACCGCCACGGGAATCCCTGCGGGGACCGCCGAAGTCGCGGCGCGGAGCGCCACCACCACCGCCGCTGCCGCCACCGAAGTCGCGGCGCGGAGGACGCGGACCGCGTTCTTCCTTGGCGCGAGCCTCGTTCACGGTAAGCGCCCGGCCGGCAAATTCCTTGCCGTTGAGGTCCTGAAGTGCCGCCTGAGCCGCATTGTCATCTTCAAAAGTGACAAATGCGAAGCCGCGCGGCCTCCCCGTTTCCCTATCCTTAGGCATGAAGACTTCCTGAATGGCGCCATATGACGAAAGGAAGTCCTGCAACTCTTGCTCGGTAGCCTGAAAGTTCAGGTTACCAACGAATATCTTTGTGCTCATTGATCGTACTTAAGTCATCAGAAAACCGCCTGGCGGTTCAACGGACAGCGAGAGGGCAATTTACGGTATGTATATCTCGATACGATCAACCGGCCTTATCTAGCTACGCGAGCCACTTGGTTTACTGAATACAGTCAGGGTCAACATGGAGAGGCTTATCATGGAATGCAACCCGAATCGGAAAAAGAAAGCACCTTTTTCTGCAAGCTCCGCCCCCATGCGGCTGAAACATAGGATATTTGCCGCGCTCCCGCCTCTCATGCTCCTTGCTGAAAGGCTTTGAAGCATTTACGTTCATACGAATGTTTGTAGATGAAGCCAGTGTAAAGCTGCGCGCCGGCGACGGCGGCACGGGATCCGCGAGTTTTCGCCGCGAGAAGTTTCTGCCCAGAGGCGGGCCTGACGGCGGGGACGGCGGCAACGGCGGCCACGTGATCATGGACTGCGACGAGAACACGAGCGACCTGCGCGCTTACGCCTACAAGCCGCACTGGCGCGCCGACGACGGCGAGCGCGGGCGCGGACGCCAGCAGACGGGGGCCGGGGGCCGGGACTGCGTGCTGAAAGTCCCGCCGGGCACCATCGCCTACGATCTGGAGGGACGCGTCTGCGCCGAAGTGCTGACCCACGGGCAACAGGTCATTCTGCTGCGCGGCGGCAACGGCGGCATAGGCAACCTGCACTTCAAGAGCAGCATCAACCGCGCGCCGCGTCAGTTCACCGTCGGCAAGCCCGGAGAGGCGGCCCCGTTCCGCTTCGTGCTCAAATCCATCGCTGACGCGGGTCTGGTGGGCTTCCCCAACGCGGGCAAAAGCACGCTTACCGGCATGATCACGTCCGCCAGTCCGCGCGTGGGCGCATATCCTTTCACAACGCTGCGCCCCAGCGTGGGCGTGATAGACTATCTTGAACGGTACGAGAAACTGACCCTTGCGGACATACCCGGACTCATCGAGGGCGCGCACGAGAACAAGGGCCTCGGCCACCGCTTCCTGCGCCACATAGAACGCTGCAAGATACTGATGTACATCGTGGACATGGCGGGAACGGACACGCGCGACCCCGCCGACGACTTTGATAACCTGCGCAAGGAACTGAGCTGCTACTCCCCCGCCCTGCCGGAAAAGCCCAGTCTGGTGCTGGCCAACAAAATGGACGAAGCGGCGGCGGAGGAAAACCTCGTCGCGTTCAAGGCCCGCTTCCCGGATATCGACGTGCTGCCCATATCCTGCCTGAGCGGTCTTGGCCTGCCGGAGCTGAAAGAACGCATCTACCGCATGGTAAAAGCGCTATGAGCGCACTGCCTTCTTGCGCTGCCCCCCTTCCCCCGCTATCCATTCCAGAGTAACATGGATATCGACAGATCGCTGTTCATCCGCGGCAACCGGGCTCTTGGTCTGGCGCTTGTGCAGTCCGGGCTGCTGCCCCAGCCTCTTCTGGACGAAGCCAACGCCCGGTTGATAGACCATGTACGCGCGGGCAAGCTGAAGGGACAGGGGCTGCTGACCATCCTTTCGCACGATATGCAGGCCCTTTCCGAGACGCAACTGCTCAACTATCAGGCCGCCGAGCATGGGACAGGCCTGATCGACCTGCACTCCTATCAGGTCCGCCCGCCGCCGGGAACCGACCCCATGGCCTGCTGGGCCACGTGGACCATCCCCA
Source organism: Opitutales bacterium (assembly GCA_041652375.1). Taxonomy (GTDB): domain Bacteria; phylum Verrucomicrobiota; class Verrucomicrobiia; order Opitutales; family Oceanipulchritudinaceae; genus Verruco-01. Next base: position 6,141 of record JBAZHO010000068.1, read on the forward strand.
TCGACGAGCGCGAGGGCATATCCTTTCTGGCCAGCGCATATTACCTCAGCCAACCGGTGCGCAGCTACTGGGAACAGATTCTGGGCGGCAATCTGGTATGGTACTCGGCCAGCCTTCAGGTGCTGATCGAGTCCATCGAGCGGCTTGAAGCCCAGTTCTCCGCCACGAACAAGTGATGGAACACCGCATCCTCATCGTCGATGACGACCAGATCTTCAACTCCCTGCTCTCGGACGTTTTCATGCAGGCCGGTTACACCGTGGAGTCCGCCTTCAGCGGGGACGAAGCGATGGGACTTCTGGACAAGGGTAAATACAACCTCGTCGTGACGGACCAACGCATGCCCGGAACCCCCGGAACCCATCTGGTGCGCCACATAATGAAGGAGCACAAGGGGCTGGCCGTGGTGATGGTGAGCGGGTACCTCAGCAACGACGACATTCGCCAGCTCATCCGCGACGGCATAGGCGGCGTGTTCATCAAACCGCTGAACATTTTCCAGCTCCTCAAACGCGCCGCCCAGCTCATCGAAAAGCGGGGCCACGCGCCCGTCGGCGCAGGCACGGGCGGAGATAAGATACAAAGCCAGTCCGAGCAGGTCGTGCAGAGCTTTCGCGGCGCGCGCGCGCCGCTGGCCGTCCGCTTCCTCAAGCAGCTTCAGGGCCTGCGCGGCTTCACCAGCAGCCTGCTTCTGGAGGGCGGCACGGGCACATGCTTCGACACCGTCTGCCACGATCTGGCCGGGGCGTCCAACGACTCTCTGTTCTTTCTCGCGCCCGAGGACCTCGACGATCCCGAAAAGCTGGCCGCCCGTCTCGGCGGACTGGCCACCGAGGAGCAAGGCCGTCAGACCCTCGTGCTCAAACAAATAGAACAGCTTGGCAAGGAACGCTCCGAGACCATCTTTTCCATAGCCCGCGCAAAGGCCCCCTTCGACAAGCTGGGCCAGAGCACCCGCTTCATTTTCTGCCTCCGGGACAATCCCGACGACATGTTCGACGCGGGCAAGATCGATGAAAACCTCTACCTCTTCATGGGTGCGACGGAACTGAAGGTTCCTTCCATTTCCGAGTTGAGGGAGGACTTCCCGGCCTTGGCTCAGGCGTTTCTGGAACACCGCACGCCCTCCCCGTGCAGGCTCAACGACGAAGCCGTCGCCCTGCTCAAGCGGCTGGAGTGGCCCGGGGACGCAGTCCAGTTCGAACAGGTGCTCGCAGACGCCGCCGCCTTCACCTCAGGACCCGTCATAAGCGCGAACGCCCTGCGAGACGCCTACGAGGGCAAGAAGGCCAGCGCCCCCGCGCGGACCGAAGGCCTGCGCGAACATGTGGCCAAGGCGCGCGACGACTACGTTTCGGCCATGCTCGAACTTTACGGCAACAACAAGGACGCCGCCGCCCGCGCCCTTGGCATACCGGCCAGCGCGTTGCGAAACATGCAGCACCCGGCGTGAACCCGCCTCCCGATTGGGATTGCGGACCGTGCGCTTCGCCTCTTATCCTTTGTTTTAGCACATGCAGACTCCGTGCGACGAAATTCTAATTCTTGACGACGAGGCCAGCTACGCGGAAATGCTAAGCAGCATGCTGCGCGAAGAGGGCTTCAACGCGCAGATGCTTACCAAGCCCGGCGAAGCGATCGAATACATACGCCGCCATCCCTGCGCCCTTGTCGTGGCGGACTACAAGATGCCCGATCTGAACGGCGCGGAATTTCTCCAGCAAGTGCGGGAAAGCCACCCGAACCTGCCCGTGATAATGGTATCCGGGCACATGAACACGCGGGACCTGCTCAGCGTTGCGAACATGAGCGTCACGCTGGTGCTGGAAAAGCCCTTCGACAAAGACATTTTCATCGAAAACGTGCGCCGCTTCGTCGCCCCCAGAGTGGCCGCGCATCCCGAAGTCAATTCACCCTGCGGACCGGGGACGACAAGCCCCTTCCCGACCGCGAACCTGCACTGCTCTCAGGCCAGCGCAGAGGCGAAAGCCTTCCTCCAGTCCCTGTGGACCGCGCTCTGCCAGCACAACGGAGCGACCCTGTCCCTGCCCCTTGGCGGGGAGCTGGATCTGGTTGTGGCGGACGTGGAAAGCTGGTTCGGGCTGGAAAGCCCCGCCCTGCGCCTGTCCCCGGCGGCGATGCAGGTCGATCAGGCCGAAATCGCGCAGACCAAGGTTCTCGCCGTTGTTGACGCCCGCTACGCCAGCACCGATCTTGG
>JBAZHO010000069.1:0-8217 GCA_041652375.1 Opitutales bacterium
GCCTCGGAGAGGCGTCCCTACCAACGTATGATGAACGACTTACGCATCCTTAAGGTAGGGACGGCTGTCCCCAGCCGTCCGTTTGGGGGCTAGGAGATGTCAGTGAATTTCGCTAACACCACACTAAACATCTATCACGTCGTCGTCGTTCGGCTTGGGCATCCTGCCGCGTCTGCGCGCGGGCGCTTCAGGTTCCGGCTTGCCCATCCCGGAGAGCAGCATGTGCGTCAAGCTGATAACAAATGCGCCCGCCAGCGCGGAAAGCGGCCCCGCGACGTGGAAACCGTCCACGATGCTGGATGCCCAGTATAGAAGCAGCGCGTTGATGATCCACAGGCCAACGCCCAAAGTCAGAACGATGAACGGCAGCGCGAAAAGGACCAGCAGCGGTTTGAGCACGGCATTGAACACGCCCAGCACAAGCACCACCAGAAACAGGGCGTCCCAGCGCTCGCCGAACTCGATGCCCGGGACCAGCACAGCCGCAAGCAGAACGCCTGCGGCAAGCATGATGGTGTTGCGTAAAAAGGTCATGGTCGGACTGTGAAGCGGCGTTGAATGCGCCGGAGTCGGCCCCCTTAATCGGTCCAGATGAAGGGCATCTCCGGCAGGAAAATGCGACCGGCGTCGTCTTTCTCACTGGGATATAGCAGGATGCGTACCTTGTAGCTGTCCGGCGGCGGGATGATGCGCGGATGCGTCACGAAGCCAAGGCCGGAGACGGGACGCATCGTCAGATGCATTTCCGGGACGTCGATCCCCGTCCGTCGCAGGTGAACGATGACGCGGCTGAACGGGCATTCCGTCACTAGGCCCTTGTCGTCCACGAAGATAAGCTGCAGCCGCCGATCGACGAGGCGGACGTTCAGAGTCATTTCCCCCTGCACGTCGATCATCAGGCCCTTGTTGTCCGGCAGCGCCTGCCCTATGGTCTGGCCGTTCAGCGCGGAACCCAAGGCAAGCCAGAAAAAGAACAGTATGCCCAGCGTTCTCATATGACGCGCATCTTGGACACGCGCAGCCCCGGGCGCAAGGAAATGCCATCTTGTCACATGCAAGTGCGACATCGCCGCCCGGAACGCGCCCGCCCTTCCCTTTGCGACTTAATCATGGGAGCCGCGCCGTTGGGTTTTGCCGGCCTGCCAGACTTTTTGACGTTTTCGCAGGTAGCGAGTCTTTGACTTTGCAACGCATGAAATGTAAATACACTCATTCAGTTATCTGTACCCTATCCCAAGAAGATGTCTCGCTCACACTTCCTGCCATCAGCATGTCCTTCTATCGAGATTGAAAGCAGGACTGTCTTCGCCCGTTGTCTGATTGTGCTGGCGCTTGTCTTTGGCATCTCCGCCCTGCCCGCCGTGGGCGCCGAAAATATGGAAGGAATCCCCGTGTATCCGCGAGAGGGCAGCACGCTCTCCAACAACGCCCCGATGCTTGTCTGGACCCCGGCGCAGGCAGAAAAAGTGGAGCTTTGGATGGACGGACGCATACTTGCGACGCTGCCCGGCGACGCGGGACAGTATGCCCCCTTCCCCCTTTCTTTCGGGCCGCATCGCTGGAAGCTGGTGTTCGTGTCCGGCACCCAAAGGACGGACTCGGTCAGCGCCCGCTTCAGCATAGACGACGCGCCGCTTGAGACCCTGCCCGCCGGGGCCGTGCTTCTGCGCGACTCATGGCGGATGAAGTCCGGCTCGATCGCCGGAATGGACGGCGCGGCCATATCCAGCCCGGGCCTCGACTGCAGTTCGTGGAACAGCACGAGCCTTCCCGCCACGGTGCTTACCGTGCTTGTGCGCAACGGGGTTTATCCCAACCCCTGCATCGGCCTGAACAACATGCGCATCCCGGACGCGGACGACAGCTTCAACGAAAAGAACGACCTTCTGAAATTCAGCCACATTCCGGGCCGCAACCCTTGGACGGCCCCCTATTGGTTCCGCACGGAATTCGAAGTGCCCACATCGTATGGCGGCAAGCGCATATGGCTTACCTTCAACGAGATCAACTACCGGGCCGAACTCTGGCTCAACGGGGTGAAAATCGCCGGGCCGCAGGAAATGGCAGGCATGGACCGCAGCTTCCGCTTCGACGTGACCAAGCTGGCAGACCCGTACGGCATCAACGTTCTGGCCGTTGCGATCTTCCCGACAGACATCCCCGGCGAGCCTTCGCCCCCGGCCATCACGCCCCTTTGCCCGCCCGGGCGCAACATGGGCAACGACGGACGCATCGCGCTGAACTACACCAAGCTGGACAGCTCCGGCTGGGACTGGCAGCCCGCCGTGCGCGACCGCGACATGGGCATAACCGAGGACGTTTTCCTGAGTGCCACGGACAATGTCGAGATACGGGACCTTTACGTGGCCACGGACCTTCCCCTGCCCGAGGTGTCCAGCGCGGACATCACGGTGTCCATGACTCTGGCAAACTACGCCAACGAGGACGAAACCGGGACCCTGAGCGCCACGATCAGACAGCCCGGCTCGGGCATGATCCGCTTTGAACGGCCCTACGCGGTCAAGGCCGGGCAGAACCTTCAGGTCGAATGGAAGGCCGGTGAGAACAGAGACCTGCACATATCAAGACCGCAGCTCTGGTGGCCCGCCGACATGGGTGCGCAGCCCCTCTACACCCTGACGGTGGAACGATGCGCCGAGTCCGGCAGCAGGTCCTCTGCCAGCACCACTTTCGGCATCCGCGAGTTCGAGACTTTCATGCTCGGCGAGACGCGCGGCTTCAAGATCAACGGCAAGCCCGTGTACTGCAAGGGCGGCAACTGGGTAATCGACATGGCCCTGAACTGGACCGCCAGCCGCTATGACGCGGACCTGCGCATGGCCCGTCAGGCGGGACTGAATTTCCTGCGTGTGTGGGGACCCACAGGAGCGCCTCCACAGGCTTTCTACGACGCGGCGGACCGCTATGGCATCCTCGTCCAGCAGGACTTTCTGAACGACTTCTGGGGCATGGACAAGAACGATCCTGCACTGGTCCCGCCGGAAAAGCTCTTCCGCGAAGCCAGCGCGCAGATTGTGCGCAAATACCGCAACCACCCCTCGCTTGTCATCTGGTGCGGCGGCAACGAGGGGCTGAACCAGCGCGAAGACATTCTGATCAAAGAGATCCTTCCCGCCAACGATCCCTACGGGCGGCGTTTCTACCTGCGCGCGTCAAACCAGTTCGGCCTGATCGGCGGCGGACCCTACCACACGCTGACGCCCGCGGCATACTTCCAGAGCGAAAAGCTGAACGGATTCAACAGCGAGATCGGCCCCAGCGGAGTGCCGGAGATCGAAAGCCTGCTGAAGTTCCTTGAGCTTCCGCCCAAGGACTGGGCCGAAAACCGTTTTCCGCTGGACGCATGTTGGGCCTATCACGACGCGACGGACCGCATCGCGGAAGGTGACCAGCGCAAGTTCAGCCACTACGACGACATCCTGCGCAACTTCTACGGCGCTCCGCAAAGCGAGGGCGTGCAGGGCCTGCGCGAATACGCGGCAAAGGCGCAGTTGGTCAACTACGATACCTACCGCGCCGCCATCGAGACTTTGAACCACAAGCTCTGGAAGGACGTGACGGGCTTCGCACTGTGGAAGTTCAACTCAAGCTGGCCCAGCGTGGTCTGGCAGCTTGAGGACTGGTACATGCAGCCGAACGCGGGCTTCTACGCCGTGCGCAAGGCTTGTGAACCGGTTCACATCCAGCTCAACCGCGACGACGGCACGATCACTTACCTCAATCTGGACAGTATGGACATGCTGTCGGTCAAGATAAGGGCCGAACTCTACGACATGAGCATGTTGAAGGTATGGAGCCGCGAACAGGCGGCGGAACTGAAGTCAGGCACGGTATCCCGGACCGGCTGGAGCGTGCCCGTGCAGGACGGCGTTCACTTCCTGCGGCTGGAACTGCTGGACGAGTCCGACAACGCGGCCTGCACCAACTTCTACTGGCTGGAACGGAACGACGATTTCAAGGCGCTTGACGGCATGCCCGTGCCCGTGCTGGACATCAGCTCCCACAAGCGCAACTCCGGGGGCAGGACCACCGTTTCCGTGACGCTGCGAAACATGGGCCATACGCTTGCCTTCATGCTGCGGGCGCGCTTGCGGGACCGCGCGAGCGGACTTGAAGTGCTGCCCAGCTACTGGTCCGACAACTACATAAACCTGCTCCCCGGCGAAAGCCGCGTAATCAATGTCGAAGTGGACGACGGCATCATGCCTGAAAACTGGGAAGTGACGATAGCACCCGTCCTCAACGACAGTCCGGCGGAACCGGCGCGCTGATCTCTATCGCGGCTTCAGGATGTGGTGGCTCTCGCACATCCACTCCGTCATTAGTCCCGGCATGGCCGTCAGGACAGCCGCATCCGCGCCCGCGCTTTCATCCAGCGGAGTGCCGAGGGCTGCGGAAACCGCCCGTCGTTCGTCCGGCGGCAACTGCGCCAGCCACTCTTCGCGCACGGGCAGCCCTTCCGCCTTTGCGAAGAGGAACAGGGCCTTCAGCAGCACCACCTGCGCCGGGGCCCCGCGTTCCCACGCGTCCAGTGCCTTGAGCGAGATTTCAAACGGGGCCGCCGTGCCGTCCATGCTGGGTGCGTTCGTCAGGATGAGCCGCGCCCATTGGGAGGCTGCGGCCAGCGTTTCGTAGCTCGCCCCGATGCCGGAGTAGCGATGCTCCAGCGTGTATTCGCGCATGAACCATGCCCCGCCGCTGCGTGCGTCCAGTTCCACCGTGCACAGGTCGAACAGATCGGGCGCGACTGCGGCCTTGGCGGAATGGCCCGGCCTGCGCATGACGCCCAGCAGGGCCTCGGCGGTAAGGATGCGCAGGCGCTCGAAACCGCCCGCCGTCAGTTCCCTGACAAGCACGATGCCTGTTGCGCTGAGTGTCTTGCGCGGCATTTTACGGCGGCTTCTATCAGTCTTGGGCCTGCGGCCCCAGAGCAACGGGCTTCGGCTGGACGTGGGCGTGGGGGGGCGTCACGGCGCCGCCGGAAATGATCATCTTCATGCCGTCGGACACGGTCATGTCCAGCAGTATGACTTCCGCTCTCGGGACCATGAGCAGAAAGCCGCTGGTGGGATTGGGCGTGGTGGGGACGAAAATGTTCAGCACTTCCGACATGGTCCGGTCCTGCACTTCGCCGCGTCCCTCGCTCGTGAGAAAGCCTAGCACGTAAACGCCCTTGCGCGGGTATTCGACGAGCACCGTCTTGCGGAACACGGCCTGATTGCTGCGGGCGAAGGTGTCGATGATCTGCTTGACCGTGGTGTACACGGAACGCACGAGCGGGACGGACGTCATGAACCGTTCGAACATGGCCATCATGAAGCGGCCCAACAGCAGCTTTGAGAACCATCCGAACAGGGTGATGAGCACCAGCACGATCAGGGCCGAGACCACGCTCAGGGCAACCTCCATGCCCGGGTACTTCTCCAGCAACGCCTTGTCCACGAAGAAGAAGAACAGCTCCTTGGACGGATTGCCCAGATTTGTGATCAGGAGCTTGAGCACCCACACCGTCACGCCCACGGGCGCGAGCAGGATGAGGCCGGAAAAGAACGCGTTGCGTACGGATCGGATATTCATCGATAAAAATAGTTGGAGAACAGGCGGACGATCTGTGCGCCGTGTTGAGAACCTTGAGCGGAGAGGCGATTATTCTTCCGCCTTTTTGGGCTTGCCGGAGCGCCAGAACAGAAACTGCACATAGCAGCCCACGGCGGCCAGCAGCAGCGTAAGCCCAGCCAGTCGCCAGTCGCCGCCCAGAAACAGGTCCTGCACGCCCTTGCCTCCGCTGATGTAGTCCAGCAGGTTCGGCCCGCCCATGAAAAACGCCACGCCATAGACCAGACGGAAGGCTCCGGTCATGGCGGTGGACCCGATGATGACCGGCTCCAGCATGACGAACACCAGAATGCCCGCCAGAAGACCCGCAACCGCAGGCAGTATGACGGCGTACGTGGGGGCAAGTTGCGCGGCGATGGGGCTTGTCAGCACGAAGGCTGCGAACACGGCCATGACGACAGCGCCCATCTTCCATACGTACCAGCCCACCACTATGCCCACCAGAAGACCCACCGCGCTGGACACCAGCAGGGCCGTGATGGATTGCGGCATGAAGTGCATGGCAAGCGTGGCGGCAAACGTCGCGCCGACGAAGGCCATCAGGATTCGCACCGTGGCCTTGAAAATCTTCAGGCCGAAGAAGCAGTCCAGCAAGCCCCATACGGCGATGAACCCGTGCAGGGCAGGCGCGGTCAGCGCCGGTAGATCCTTCAAGACGGAGATGTGTTCTTGCATAAGAAGTTTGGGGTCCGTGCGCACAGTAAACCAGCGCAGGGCACGGGGCGTCAACAACTCTATCCCTTGTTCATGAAGACAACGCATTATCCCGCGCGCGGACGGCATGCCGCTGCGGCTCGCATCGGAAAAAAATTCCCGCCATTCGGGGCGCAAAGAAGGGTTCTTTCGCAATATGCTTATGCACAAGCACTTGTGAGATACGCCCCGAAGAGTGGCACGCACGCTGCTGCTAGGGAAACATGATCGAGGGCATATTCACGAACGACAATTACATGTTGGCGCGCAAGACGTTGGACTACAACAATATGCGCCACGAGGCACTGGCTGCGAACCTTGCGAGCGTCGAAGTGCCCGGCTACAAGCGCATGGATGTCTCCGCAAGCGACTTTCAGGCCCAGCTCGGCAAGGCCTTGCAGAGCGGCAACAAGAACGCGATGGACTCGGTCACGCCTCAGATAAGCATGGACCTGACGGCGGTTTCCTCGCGCAGGGACGGCAACAACGTGGAGATGGACAAGGAGCTGATGGAAATCAACAGCAACGCCTTGGAATACGAATACGTCACGCGCTACATCAATCACGACTACCAGATGATCCGCAGCGCCATATCCGGCCAGTGACGCGACCGCGCGAGCATAACATAAAACGCACCGACTACCATGAACCTGATTCCCGGATTACAAGCCACAGCCTCCGCACTGGATGCGGAAAGGACGCGCATGAACGTGGTGGCGGAAAACATTGCAAACGCTTTCACCACGCGCGACGCCAACGGCGACCCCTACAAGCGCAAGATAGTGTCCTTCGAATCCGTTCTGGCCAATCAGGGCGATGTGCAGTCCGGCAGAAGCGCCCCACTTTACAAGGTCCAGATCAGCGGCGTGACCCAAGACGACACGCCCGGAAAAATCGTTTACAACCCGCAGCACCCCGACGCCGATGAAAAAGGCATGGTGCATATGCCCAACGTGGAAAGTTCCCGCGAGATGGTGGACCTGATCATCTCGTCTCGCGCCTACGAGGCGAATCTGCAGGTGGCCCGCACATCCCGCCAGATGGCCAAGCAGGCGCTTACAATCGGTAACAAAAGCTAGCCGCAGGCAGGATAGAAAACCTTCACATAGAGAGAAATCACGATGTCCTTCATAAACTCACTTCAAGGCATGGGAGGTAACCTGTTCGGCTCCAGCAAAGCGATTCCGGGCATGGACAAGGACCTGAAAGGGATGCTGGAAGGCGCGCTCGGAGGCGAGGGCAAGCAAGGCGAGGGCGGGGGCATGGATGTCAGCGCCCTGATGAACAATTTCAGCGTGGATAAGCTCCAGCAGACCGCGAAGAACCAGATGGAGCGGATGGGCATCGACACGTCCGGAGCCTCGGAAACAGGCCGGAGCATATTCGCGGAACTTCCCCAGATGAGCGGCGGCGGCGGGGGCGACTCTTTCGCATCCATGCTGACCGGTCTTGTGAACAGCGTGGACGCCAAGAGCAAGGCCTCCGAACAGGCCGCGCAGGACCTGATGCTCGGCAAGAGCGACAACATTCATCAGGCGATGATCTCGATGCAGGAGGCCAGCATATCGTTCGACCTGCTGGTTCAGGTACGGAACAAGCTTGTAGATTCGTTCAAGGAACTATCCCGCATGCAGGCCTAGCCGGGCAGAACGCAATCGGCAAAAAGCTCCACTTTCCCACGATAGAAATTACCGCACGCAATGAACGGTCTCGCCAAACAATTCCTAAGGTTCTGGAACGAGCTGGGGCTCAACCAGAGGGTCTCAATGATACTGGCGACAACGCTCGTGGTCGCCTGCATGGCGGCGCTGCTGATGTGGTCCGGCAGACCGCAGCTTGTGATGCTTTACGGCGGCATGGACGCCAAGGACATGACCGAGGTGGTGA
>JBAZHO010000070.1:0-8115 GCA_041652375.1 Opitutales bacterium
CAGCGGTATTGCCGTTCCTGAACCTTCAGAGACAGCCGCAGGCGCGGGCGCTCTGGTTCTGATCGCCGCGCTCATCCGCCGTCGCAGGCAGGGCAGGGTGGCATAGAGGGAAGTTATAGCGATTTCCAAAAGAAAACCGAAATAAACCCCAGAATTTTTATCCGCAGATAAGCAGGGATGAAAAAGGGATTAGAAAATCAAGACGTCTAATTTTTAAATAATCTGCGTAAATCCCTGCTTATCTGCGGATAAAACTCTTCTCTTTATTCTTTGATATTTCGGTGGCCTTTAGAGAATCGCTATAAACGAAGAGTGCTCTATCCAAGCTCGAACGTTGTGACGCCGAAGATGCCGCCGGTATCGATCGCCGGGGGAACGCCTCTGTACATTCTGGCCACTTCGAAGGTCGGAACCATGCCGTGGGCATGCGCCAGTTCCAGCGCGGCGGGGTTCACTTCGGGCGTGTCCAGAAACACGGTCGAACCTTTCGGAACGCTGCCTTGCAGGGCGTTGAACAGGCTTTCGGCGCGTTCCGGGTCGTCCGCGAAGAGCGGCCCTATCTTGTAGCCGTTGCGGCAGGGGCGTATCACTCCGTAGCCTTCGGTCCCGTGTCTGCCTTGACAGGCAAGTCCGACGGAATCTGGCAGCGAGGTCCACGACTTGAGGAACTTCATGCGCGAACTCGGAAAATAGCGGCGGTCGTATGCGCAGAGGCTTTCAAACGGGATCTGGTCGAGCGCCACCAAGCCCTTTTGCACGCCGGATGCGCCGGATGCGCGGCCAGCGTGGCGGATGTTCAGGTAGGCGCGTGCGAAGCCGGATTTTTCGTAGTTGGCCTGCTGGGCGGTCACGGCGTCCAGCCCCGCGCAGCGCCCTTCCATTCGCGCCATCGCCGCCTTCCACAGGCGTTGCCCGTAGCCGTTCCTGCGGTAGGGAGGCAGGACGATGAAGAGGCCGAGGAAGCCGAAGTGCGTGCCGTAGGATACCGCACTGATGCTGCCCACCGGCTTGTCATCCAGCACGCCCATCAGAAAAGCCCCCGGGTCGGTGCTGTAAAAGCAGTATGCATCGTTCAGCCCCGGATTCCACCCCTCGTCCGCAGCCCAGCCGACGACCATGTGCAGCTCGTCGAGGTTCATGGCTCTGACTACGAATCTGTTGCTCATCATCATTGTCCCGCATCGCGGAGGCGTCTTGTCAGTTTCTAACAATATCACATAACCGTAAGCTTTTGCAAGCGGTCATGCGTCTGACGGCGGGGGAGCGGCTTGGTCCCTCCAGTGCTAGTCCTGATGGAACGAAGTGCTGATGAAGGCGAGTCCGTCCTTGATGCCGCTGCGCCAGTAGGACCACTTGTGCCCGCCGTCGCGCATGCGGTTTTCGTGGTAGATGCCCCGTTCGCACAGCTTCATGTGCAGAAGGCTGTTGCCTTGGGTAAGGAAGTCGTCGTCCCCGCAGTCCAGATAGAAGCGCACGCTGGAGAGCTTGTCCTTGTCCAGCGTGGCGGCCAGATCCAGAACACTGTTGCTGCGGTAATGTGCGCTGAGGCGATCGGCGCCCTTTAGGTCAGGGCCGAAGACAGCGCCGCTCGCGTAGTTCCAGTCGTCCGCGCTTCTGCTCAAAATCTCGTCGTCGGTGTGTACTCCGGCGCTGAAGGCTGCGCAGGCGGCGAACATTTCCGGGTGTTTGAAGCTGTATATGAGCGATCCATAGCCGCCCATCGACAGGCCCGCGATGCCGCGAAAGCGTTTTTCGCTGCGGATGCGGAAGCTGGTTTCGATGGCCGGGATGAACTCCTTGAAGAAGAAGTCCTCGTAATTGCACGAGCCGTCGAAGTTGTTGATGTACCAAGTCTTTTTCCCGTCGGGCATCACGATGATCATGGGCGCGATCTGCTGCGCCGCGATGGCGGCATCGGCCACGGCCTGAATCTCTCCGAACTGCACCCATCCGGTTTCGTCGTCGCCCAAGCCGTGGAGCAGATACACCACGGGATACGAGCGGTTGGACGTGTAGTAGTCATAAGGCTGGTAAACGGCGTAGTTCACGCTTCGGCCCAGAATGGCGCTCTCGATAGAGAGTCCCTCCTTGACGCAGCCCCGCGACACTTGCGCGGAAAGATCCGCGCAGAGGCAGGACAACAGGATTGTGCAGGGCAGTATTGCGCTGGAGGACAGGCTTTTGAGGAAATTCATGGTTCGGATGGCAGGGGGTTGATTGTTCCGCCCTCCATCATGGACCTCGTGCGCCTTTGTTCAAGTAAACACTAAAACGCCGCCGGACCTCCCTAAGGTCCGGCGGCGTCTCCCAAGTGCTTAACCAAACTACAAACTAGACTCTGAAACTATGAAATATTGCTACCTCCTAAACCGCTCCCATACGGTCCATTCGTCGCACTGAATATCTCCTTTGCTCGTGAGTGTTGCTCTTGCCTCATCTCACTTATACTACATTAGAGGAGATTTACGGCGAAACGTTCAAAGAAAGCGCGCGTTTTTCGGATCTTTTGCGCGAATTGCCGGGATCGTTTCGCAAGATATTGCAGGACAATCAGATGTTGTATTCGTATTTCGATGGAAATCTCTCCGGGGCCATCGTCCTTGACGAGGACGAGAGCCGCCACCTCATCTCGGTGCGCCGGGGCAGGGCGGGGGATTCCGTAACCGTGCTGGACGGGAAGGGCGGCAGCGCGCTCTCCCGCATAGAGGAAGCGCGTCCGCACCGCGCCGTGCTTCGCGTGGAGAGCGTCCGCTGCGCCTCGCGCGCGACCTCGCCGCTCTGGCTGGCGCAGGCGATGCCCCTTGGCAAGACGATGGAGACGATCGTCCAGAAGGCGGCGGAACTGGGCGCGGAGCGCGTCATTCCGCTCTTTACGGAGCGTTCCGAACTGCGTCTGGACGCGGAGCGCGCGCAGCGCAGGCTGGCCAGATGGCGTCAGGGGGCCGTGGAGGCCGTGAAGCAGTGCGGCAACCCCTTTCTGCCGCGCATAGACCCGCCCACGGGCATCGCGGAGCTGCTGGCCCTGCCGCTGCCGGGCGCGCGCATGGTCTGCTCCCTTGAAAGCGGGGCGAGGCCTTTTTTGGAGGCGCTTATGCAAACCGGGACCACGGGCGGGCTGCTTCTGGCCATCGGTCCCGAGGGCGATTTTTCAGAAAAGGAGTATGCCGCGCTGCGTAACAGCGGCTTCGTTCCCGTATCGCTAGGCCCTCTTGTCCTGCGTTCGGATACGGCGGCCACCGCATCGCTTGCCATAGCGTCGGAAGCCATGCGCTTTGCAGCTTGCTCTTTATGTGATAAAGTTTGAAAACATACGCAAGTTGGCGCCAGCCAGCCGATATACCCCACAATCCCTTTCCGCTGGAGGCGTCTCACGCGAAAACGCAGCACATAGACGCCCTTCAGCCGATCTAGGATGAATGCCCACAGTGTCCTCATAGTTCAAGACGACTCCCCCTCCACGGGAATTCTTGAAGGCATGCTTGAAGCCGAGGGCTTCGAGGTCGCCGCAGTCGCCTGCAACGCCCATCAGGCGCGCATACTCGCCGACGAGATTTCTCCCGATATCGTTTTTCTGGACATGGGCATAAGCGACGTGGAGACCGCGATCTTCGCGCTAGGCGCGGAACTGGAAATCCCGGTCGTGTACATCGCCCGCGAAGGAAGTCCCCAGCCCCCGTCCCCGCTTTTCATCCACGAGCCATTTCAGCCTGTCGAACTTTCCGCGATTTTGCGCGTGGCCATGCACGCGGCTGAACTGGAGCGGCAGAGCGCCAACGACCGCAACCGGATCAACACGCTCCTGTCCGTCCTTCCAGAGATCGTCATCAAGACGGACCTCGAAGGCCGCATAATTGGCATGAATCCCGCGGCGGAACTCTGGACGATGCGTTCCGTCCAGAAAGCTCTTTCCAAGCCCTTTGCGGAAGTTGTTCATCTGGTTGACCGCAGGACCGGACAGCCCATCCGCAATCCGGCGGATTTCAAACAGCTTTCCGACGGGGAATCGAAGACAGACCTCCACATCCTCAAGTGTGCCGACGGGACGGAGCGCCTGATGAAGTCCCACGATGCCCTGATACGGGACCGCCTCGGCAAGCCGGTTTCCTATATCATGATGCTCGAAGACGTTACCGATAGCGTCGAATGTTTCGTCGATAGGAAACACCTTCAGACCGCGCTTGAGAGCGTGGAGGAGACGGTCATCATCACCGGCCCTTGCCCGGCGGACGAGGCCCCGCTCATCAAGTCGTGCAATGCCAGCATCGAAGACCTCAGCGGCTGGAACGCGGAGGAGCTTGTCGGGAAGTCCATGTCCGTGCTTCTGTCTTCCCCAAGGGAGGAATTCTGGTCCGCGATGCTCGACAGCGTCCGCTCCGGGCATCCTTGGCGCGGCGAGGGCAGCGGGAAATCCAAGCCCGGCTCGGAGTTCATCGGGATGTGGTCCGCCAAGGTTGTGCTCGACGAGGACGGCTCCGTTCTGGGCTGCGTATTCTCGATTCAGGACCGCACGCACATGCACAGGCTGGAGGAAAGCATTCGCCAGTCCCAGAAAATCGAGGCGGTGGGTCGGCTGGCCAGCGGCATCGCGCACGATTTCAACAACCTTCTTTCCGTCATCAATTCCTACTGCGACCTCCAGATTCTGAAGCTGGAAGACGGTTCGCCGGCCATGAAATACGCCCAGCAGATCCGCGCCGCCGGGCGCAAGGGCGTGGATCTTGTGTCGCAGCTCATGACCTTCAGCCGCAAGGACAGGCCGAATCCGACGATGCTGGACCTCTCCCACGTGGTGGAGGACGTCAAGGGGATGCTCCGCCGCGTGATCCGCGAGGACATCGAGATGGAAACCTCCTACGAGGAGAATCTGGCCAGCGTGAAGGCCGATCAGGGGCAGATCGAGCAGATGCTGCTCAACCTCTGCGTCAACGCGCGCGACGCCATGCCCAACGGCGGGCAGCTACGCATCAACGTGAGCAACCGAGTTTACGAAAAGACGGTGGTGCGCAACCACGATTCCATACGTCAGGGTTCCTACGTGGTGCTCTCGGTGGAGGATTCCGGCTGCGGCATGGACGAGGAGACCCAGAAACGCATTTTCGATCCCTTCTTCACGACCAAGGAGATAGGGAAGGGCACGGGCCTCGGGCTGGCCACGGTGCAGAGCATCATAAAGCAGTACAGCGGTCACATCCTCGTGAAGTCCAGACCGGGTGAAGGCTCGCGTTTTGAACTGATATTCCCTGCGGAAAGCAGGATGAGCGGCAGGGCACAGTTTGACGATTCCGGCAGTTCCCCGGCCCCGACGGGCAACGAGAAGATCTTCATCGTCGAGGACGACGAGACGTTTCTGGACTGCATAAGCGGTCTTCTGCGCCTGCACGGTTATCAGGTCTATACGGCCTACGACGGAAGCTCCGCTCTGGAGATGATGGCACAGGTTGACTACGACATGGACATGCTGGTGTCCGATCTGGTCCTGCCGAAGCTATCCGGGCGGGAAGTCGCGGCGCGCATGCTCGAACACAATCCGGACGCCAAGGTTGTGTTCATGACTGGTTACGACGATCAGCTCGACACTTTCTACGCGCTGCCCAACGACGCCATCATTCTGGAGAAGCCGTTCCCCCTGAACACTCTCCTAGTGAAAGTGCGCGAGCTTCTCGATCAGGGGAAGAAGAAGTGATGTCCGTTTCGCGCGACGCTGTTCTGCGCAGGCTTCGCATCCGTTGGGCCGACGACCGGTTGCCGGGCGTCCGACAAGGGAATGTTGACATGATGCCTTATCCCCGGAGCAGTTGAACCGATCAATTATTGATTCAGTACGAGCATTCCATGCCCCTCAGCGAAGACCAAATCATCTCTTGCGACACGATATTGAACCGCATTGCCACCGAACTGGTACTGGCAAGCGCGGGCAGCGACGACGGGCTGGTTCCGGTTTATTCGCTGGTCAACGAGATGTCCGGCACGGTGGATACTTACGACGATGTGATCCACGCCGCCTGCATTCACGTAAGAAGGGCGCTGGACGAGCTTCTGGACGAGTCCGTGCCGTTCGACGCGCGCACGCTGGACTACGTCAACAATTTCACCTCATGGGCACAGGACGGGCTGCTGGCCATCCGCAACGGCGGCAGGCTGCAACCCTTCGCCCCCGCTCCGTGGATGAACGAAGAGGATGAAGCCGATCTTTCCGAGAGCGAACAGGTCTGCAACGACATCATCAACCGCATCGCCACGGAGCTTGTGCTTGCCAACACAGGCAGCGACGACGGACTGGTGCCGATGTACTCGCTCACGGGAGAGTTGATCGACCATTCCCACTCGCTGCCCAAGATCAACGTGTCTGCCCGCAGCCTCAAGAAGGCGCTGGACCATCTTCTGGACAACGCGAAGCCTTTCGATATGGACACGCTGGGCTACGCCGGGGCTTTCGTGGCCTGGGCGCAGGATTCGATGCGCATGATCATGGACGGCGCGGAGCAGGCGGTGAAGGTTTTTGAAGAGTTCAAGGAGCCGGAAGGCAGGCTGCTCGACAGCTACGTGCGGCCAAAGCCGACCCACGAGCCGCGCGCGCAGGCCGTTGAACGGGTTCTGGCCCCGGTTCCGGTGGTCAGCCTGAACAGCGAAGTGGACGTGCTGCTGGAGATCAACGGCGAGGATCAGGAAATCCTCGGCGAGTTCCATACGGAGGCCGTCGAACACCTTGAGAACATCGAAGGAGCCGTGCTCGTCCTCGAACAGGACCCGCACGACGTGGACAGCCTCGCGCTGATATTCCGCGCCTTCCACACGATCAAAGGCGTGGCCGGATTCCTGCACCTTGTGCCCATCCAGTCCCTCGCCCATCAGGTCGAGACCCTTCTGGACCACGCGCGCAACGCCAAGCTTACGCTCGACACTGGCATGATCACCCTGATCCTGCACGCCAAGGACACGCTTCAGGCGCTGGTGGAGCAGATCGCGGCGGCGTTGGAAAAAGGGCACAAGCCCTCGAAGATCGTTCCCGTGTCCCACCTTATCACGGCTGTGCAGAATGCGGTGAAGGACGGGCTGGACATCGGCGCGGGCAGGACGCCCGAAGTCCGCGTTGAAGCCGCAGCGCCAGTCGCCGAACATCCCGCCGGGGCGGACGAAGATGAAGATGATGCGCATCCGCAGGCCGCCGCCGCCGCAGCCGCAGCCCCCGCGCAGAAAGGCCCCTCGTCCCCGCAGTCGCAGTCCTCGTCCACCGGAGCGGGCGCTTCCACGATCCGCGTCAAGACCACCAAGCTGGATAACCTCATGGACATGGTGGGCGAACTGGTGATCGTGCAGAGCCAGTTGACCGAGAGCAGCAAGGCCTTGCTCGATCTGGCGGCGGACAACAGCCTGCTACAGCAGAACATTTCGCAGCTTCAGCGCATCACGCGGGAGCTTCAGCACACCAGCATGTCCCTGCGTCTGGTCCCCATCAAGCCCACCTTCCAGAAGGTCAGCCGCATGGTGCGCGACATCGCCGGACAGGTGAACAAGAAGGTCGATTTCATAACCGAGGGCGAGGACACGGAACTGGACCGCAACGTGGTGGAGCAGATCAACGATCCGCTGGTCCACATGATCCGCAACTCCCTAGACCACGGGCTGGAGGACGAGGCCGAACGCCTGGCCACGAAAAAGAGTCCCGTCGGCAAAATCATCCTCAAGGCCTATCATCAGGGCAGCAGCATCGTCATCGAACTGTCCGACGACGGGCGGGGCATCGACCCCGCCAGAATCCTCAAGAAAGCCCGCGAGAAGGGCCTTGTGCGCGAAGACCAGAACCCCGCGCGCGCAGACATCCTGAACCTCATTTTCGAGCCCGGCTTCTCCACGGCGGAGAAAGTCAGCGACATTTCCGGTCGCGGCGTGGGCATGGACGTGGTCCGCCGCAACATCGAGAAACTTCGCGGCAAGGTGGAGCTGGAATCGGAGATCGGCAAAGGCACGATCTTCAAAATCAAGCTGCCCCTCACCACGGCCATCATCGACGGCCTCGTGGTGCGCGTGGGTCAGGAACGCTTCATCCTGCCCACCACATCCGTCAAGGTCGCCCTGCGCCCGGAAAAAAGCCAGATATCCAAGATCAAGGGCAAG
>JBAZHO010000071.1:0-7977 GCA_041652375.1 Opitutales bacterium
TCCCCCGCGAACGAATAGGCCAAACAATAGGCCGCCTGAACGACGAAATAATAGTCCGCCTGAACCGAACGCTGGCCTTCGTCGTGGGGCTGGGGTAGAGCACAATTACTGTCCCTTCACCGAGAGCGAGGAAGCGAATGCTCACCAAACGGAAGGCTTGGAAAATTCTCCTACGGCATCCGTGAGAGTATCCGGGAACTGAGCCCTCTGAAGCTGATTCCATGTTATGCCGTTCTTGTAAAAA
Source organism: Opitutales bacterium (assembly GCA_041652375.1). Classification (GTDB taxonomy): domain Bacteria; phylum Verrucomicrobiota; class Verrucomicrobiia; order Opitutales; family Oceanipulchritudinaceae; genus Verruco-01. The sequence continues at coordinate 245 of JBAZHO010000071.1, forward strand.
CTTGCGGCATTTTCAAGTCCAGCACTTGGGCGCACTCCTTGATGATCCGGCCCTGACAAGCGTTGTGGATTAAGAACGCCCACCGGTTTATGCAAAACATCACGAACCATCTTAATCGGAGTTATCAGATCTGAATCACCAGTGATAACGATCGCCGCCTCATAACGGCCAAGAAATCCATCCATGAGCAAATGTGCGCCAAGATTTACATCCGAACCTTTTTCTTCGGTCTTGAAGACCTCAATTGTGTTTGGAGGCGGAGAAACAACCTTGGCGCGCACCATCCTTGTTCTAAAAAGCCCTTCGACAATCACGAGATTGGGTATGGTCCGAAGTGCTCTCCAGTATGTATCCTGCCTGACGGGCTGGTCGGGATTGTTTGGCAGAGCCGACACCCTTGCGGAGAAATACTTGACTGCGGAAATCTGATTCCTCGGGAAGGTATTCCCAGCCAAAGTCATCGGATTCAACCACCGCAGAGGAGTCCCTTTCAAGGCTGAGTAGTAGAGATTGAAACCGTCTATGTAGAGAATGGTCTTCAAAACACCAAACCCTCCATAAACAATGCAGGGGCAGCCCCCGAAGAGGCTGCCCCGCGTCCTGCCACCGAAGCGGACAGGAGAGATGTAACTCTGTAAATCGGCATTCCTTGCATTAAAGTCAAGAGGTTTGTGATTTATGATAAAACCAACGTCTTACCATAAACTCAAGCCCCACATAACAAGCAATATATAAAACTTCCCCTACATCATCTCCATCTGTCCGCTCTTCATTTGCGGGATCAGGCCCAGCACCTGCCAGCCTTTGTCGGTCAGGACTCTGCCTTGCGCGGTGCGTTGCAGGTAGCCTTCCTGAATTAGGTAGGGTTCGTGGACTTCTTCGAGGGTCTGCTGCTCCTCGCCCACGGCCACGGCCAGCGTGCCCACGCCTACGGGACCGCCTTTGTAGTGCCGGGCCATCAGGCCTAGCAGGCGCTTGTCCATCTCGTCTAGGCCGTTCTCGTCTATCTCCAATAGTTCCAGAGCGGCGGCGGCCACCTTCTTTGTTATGCGCCCGTCAGCCCGCTGCTGGGCGTAGTCGCGCACGAAGCTGACTAGGTTGTTCGCAATGCGCGGCGTTCCGCGAGCACGGCCAGCGATTTCCTTTGCCCCGCTGGTGTCGATCTCGATATTGAGCAGGCCGCAGGTGCGCGTGACGATCTTCGCCAGCACCTCGCGCGAGTAGAAGTCCAGCCGCGTCTGGAGCGTGAAGCGGCTGCGCAGCGGCGCGGTCAGCAGGCCCATGCGCGTGGTCGCCCCGACGAGGGTGAATCGCGGTATGTCGAGGCGCACGCTGCGGGCGTTCGGCCCCTGATCGAGCATGATGTCGATGCGGTAGTCCTCCATCGCGCTGTAAAGGTATTCCTCCACGTTGCGGGGCATGCGGTGTATCTCGTCGATGAAGAGGATGTCGCCGGGTTCGAGGTTGGTCAGCATGCCCGCGAGGTCGCCGGGCCGCTCTATGACCGGGCCGCTTGTGATGCGGACGGTCTTGCCCATCTCGTTGGCCAGAATGTGCGCCAGCGTGGTCTTGCCCAAACCGGGCGGGCCGGAAAGCAGGATGTGCGACAGGGCCTCTCCCCTCGCCTTCGCCGCGCCGACCATCACGCGCAGCCGTTCGAGGGTCTTGGGCTGCCCGGCGAAATCGTCGAAGGACAGCGGGCGCAACGCCGCGTCGATCCGTTCGTCCCGTTTGAGCGCCTCGCCCAGAAACTCTTTGCCGGTCTGCACAAATGTGCATGTTGGCCGATTGTTGCGAACGGTCAAGCAGGCATGTTGCGCGGCGTCAACTTGCCGGGCGTAAAATGCTTTCGATCTGAAGAAACTCCGGCTGCGACAGCGGCCCGAAGGTCAGCGCCCCGGCGTTCTCGCGGGCTTGCTTTTCGTTGCGTATGCCGCAGATGGGCACATTGACCGGGCTGTGCGCCCAGAGCCATGCCAGAGCACCCTGCGCGAGCGTGCGCCCGTCCGAGCGCAGGATTTCGCGCACGGCGTCCATCTTGGCGAGCAGCTCCGGATTGGGCTTGCCGCCCTTGAAGAAGCTCATCCATTCCGGGGAATCCTTGCCGCGTATGTCGTCCGCGCCGAGGCTGGAGCCGACCGTGTATTTGCCCGTCAGCAGGCCCATGGCCAGCGGCCCTCTGTTGATGCCCGTCAGGCCGTTCGTCTCGCAGAAGGACACCATTTCCTCCGCAGGGTCAAAAAGGTTGCAGTTATACTGCATGGAGGCGCAGTTGGGGCCTTGGAAGAACTTGGTCGCGCGGTCGATGAAGTCCGTGCTGTGCCCGTAGGCGCGGATCTTGCCCTCCTGTGTGAGGGCTTCCAGCGTCTCCACGACCATGTCGATATCTTCCAGATTGGCGTCGTTCACGTGGTACTGGTAAAGGTCGATCACGTCCGTTCCCAGACGCTTGAGCGAGGCCTCGCAGGCGGCGCGGATGAACTGCGGCGAAATGTCCTTCTCGAAAGTAGCCTGCTTGGTCGCCTCGTCGAAGCGCACACCAAACTTCGTGGCGACGGCCACCTTGTCGCGCCTGCCCTTCAGGGCCGCGCCGAGCACGCGTTCGCTGTGGCCCGCGCCGTACATGTCTGCGGTGTCGAAAAACGTGATCCCGAGGTCCAGCGCCGTGTGTATGGCGAGCGTGGCCGCCGCGTCGTCGGTCTGCCCGTAGGCGATGGGCTTGTCACCGTGGAAGACTGGCCCGCCGATTGCCCAGCAGCCCATGCCAAGGGCGCTGATTGCGATGTCGCTGTTGCCGAGTTTCTTGCTGTTCATGCTGTCGTGGAAGCTGTTGAAAAGTCGTGCGGCGTCCGTCGGGCTGCAGGCGGAAAAACTAGCTGCGGACGCTCCGCTCGCGGGCGGGAGTCTTGGCGATGAGGTCGCGGAAATAGACCAGTTTGTATTCGAGCACCTCCGCGTAATGCTGGTATTCGGCGATCTTGTTCTTCGCCTCGACAAGCTGCTCTTCGAGCATGTGCCTGCGCATGTCCACGGTCTCCGACTCGCTCTCGTCCATCTCCACGTAGGCGCGAATCTTGTCGATGGGCATGCCGGTGGACTTGAGGCACTTGATGAAGTTGATCCAGTGGATGTCCTCGTCCGTGAAGGCGCGGTTGCCGCTCCAGTCACGTTGAATGCGCGGCAGTATGCCGATTTTTTCGTAGTAGCGCAGGGTGTGCGGAGAAATGCCTACGAATTTGCTGAAATCGTTGATAGTATGTGTCTTGACCACTTTGTTGCCTTTCGCTCAATGCTTCCTGATCAAGCCTACGACTTAGAGTTAACTCTAAGCCAAGATTATTCTCAGGGCTTTATGCGAAAAACGCAAAAAACGTGATATCAGACCTTGCCCAGACAGCGGATGGCGGCCTCGCGCATGACCAGCTCGTGCTCGTTGGGACGGGAGATGGACTGTTCGAACGCGCGCACGAACTCGATCTGGAAGTCTATGATGCGCTTGGGCTTGAGGGCGCGCGCCGCATCGATCAGGCGATTCAGGTAGTAGGGGTTCTGGGTGAAGATGTTGCTGCTGCTCTTGGCGCCCTCCTCGGGAAAGGCGGAGCCGTACTGCCCCTGCGCCGCTTCCAGCGAAGCCTTGTTCACGCCGCCGCGAAAGCAGCCCGCGTCCAGAAGCACGCGCAGTTGCAGCAGCAGACGGGCGCGGTTCTGGAGAGACGTGAAAAGGGGCCGAATGTCGTTGCCCGCGAAGAAGTGGCGTCGGATCGCGCCCAGCGCGGCCTCGATATCCAGAGAATAGAAGGCTTCGACGGCCTCGAAAAAGTCTCCCTCTCCGAAGGGGGGCACGAGGCTGTTCACCATCTCCATCGTGACCTCCCCGTCCTTCTGGTCCACGTAAAGGGCCAGCTTGCGGGCCTCCTCCATCGCCATGCGGCTGTTGCCGTGAATCTTGTCCAGCAGGGCGTAGGCCACGTCCGGGCGGATGCGCACGCCGGCGGCGGCCAGCTCCTCGTCGAGTATGCGCTGGGCCGCGTCGCCCTTGCCCTCGCCCCCGGCGACGACGACATCCCCGATGGCCTGAAGCTGTTTGAATTCCCTGCGGCGGCGGTCCACTGGGCTGACGGTGACCAGCACTCCCATGTCCGCCGGGTTGACGGCCCCGAGCACCTTGATCAGCTTCTCAACCTGCGCCTTCGCGCCCTCGGAACGGCTGGTCGGGTTGTCGCCCAGAAAGGACACGTTGCGCAGCCAGACGCACTTGCGTCCGCCGAACATCGGCATGGTCATGACCGAGGCGCTGAACGCGGACACCGCCTTCTCCACCTCGCCCACGTTGCCCGCCGCGCCGTCCACGATCTCGCGCGAATACTCGTCCTCGACCTCGCGCGAAAGCTCTGCCCAGCGGGCGGCTCCTTCCCGCGCCACGAGGTAGTCGTCCGCGCCGCAGATGAGTGTGAAGGCTCCAGCCATGCATCAACGTGTGACAGATGCCGCGCGGGCACGCCACGCTAAAGCTCGTCGTATTTCTTGGAGGAACCCTTGCACTTGTCCACGGGATACTTGATCCCGTTTATGCGAATCTTGTCCTCGATGGCCTTGGCCACGTCGATGCCCGTCACGTTGGCGAACTCCAGCGCATAGATCAGGATGTCCGCAATCTCCTCGCGCACCTTCGGTCCCTTCACCGGATCGTCGGCCAGATTCTGGCTCTGGACCGAGTCCAGCCACAGGAAGTGCTCCATAAGCTCCGCAGCCTCCGCCGCGAGGGCCATGGACAAGTTTTTCGGCGTGTGAAACTGGGGCCAGTCCCGCTCCTCGGCAAAAAGCCGGATGCGAGTCTTGAACTCGGCAAACGTTGTTTCTAAGTCGTTGGTCATACCCCGACCGTACGCCCGATGCTATGGGGCATACGCGGCAAGGGGAAGTGTAAAACAAGCGCTTCGGCGACACTTTTTTCCCGTTCTCGCGCAAGGGCGTGAAACAATGCCCGCGAATCCGGCGTTTGCCGTAGTATCCAGACGCTGGACCGGACCTGAAAGCCCGTCCGCGCAGGAAAAGCTTTTTGTGGTATTATAATTGGGTTAGTGGGGCGTTCCGGTGGTGCGGGACGCCCCTCACTTTTTTACGGGCCGCGCGGCGCGCGCAAAAAAACGCCCTCCCCCGAAGGGGAAGGCGTCTGGAAATAACACGGCGCGAACGTCACGCCTTTCAGGCCACGCGCTCCACCACTAGGTCCGGCGGGGTCGGGCGCTTGGGCGCGAGGCGGTAGGCGTTGCGCAGAAGCTCAAGGGCGGCCTCCATGCGGGACTCGTCGTTGTAGTGGATCATCATCAGCGGCTCGCCCTGCTTGACCTGCGTGCCCACCTTCTTGATCTCGGACACGCCGCAGGCGTGGTCCCAGTTGCCTTCGATGTCCTGTGAAAGAATCTGCACGCCGCGGGCGATCGCGCCCGCGTTGATCGTGTGAACGTAGCCGCGCTTCGGGGCGGGCAGCTTGCGCACGTACTTTGCCGTGGGCAGCTTTTCGGGATGGTCGATCACGTCAGGATCGCCGCCCTGCGCCACGACCATCTCGCGGAACTTGCCCAGCGCCGCGCCGTTCTTGAGGTGGCGCTGCACGGCCTGCTTGGCCGAAAGGGTCGAACCGGCGACGCCTGCCAGACGCACGATCTCCATGCCCAGCTTGAGCACCAGTTCCTGAAGGTCCTCCGGGCCTTCGCCCTTGAGAAGCTGGATTGCCTCCTTGACCTCCAGCGCCGTGCCGACGCTGTCGCCCAGCGGCTGGTTCATGTCCGTCACCAGAGCCACGCAGCGGCGCTTCATCGAGCGGCCAACGCGGGTGATGGAACGCGCGAGCTGCTTTGCCTGCTCCACGTCGCGGATGAAGGAACCGTTGCCCCACTTCACATCGACGACCAGACCCTCGGCCCCCTGCGCCAGCTTGCGGCTGAGGACGGAACCGGTGATAAGCGGCAGGCTCGGAACCGTGCCCGTCTCCCTGCGCAGACGGTAGAGCGCGCTGTCCACGGGGGCGATCTCGTCGCGCTGGCGGATGATGGCGCAACCGACGTCGCGGAGCTGGTCAACGAAGCGTTCCAGCGAAATATCTGTGTCGAAACCGGGGATGGAGGACAGCTTGCGAAGGGTGGAAATGATCATCTCCTCGTCGATGCCGTTCATCGACGGCATCACCACGCCGCAGGCCGCCGCGAGGGGAACCAGAACGAGCGTGGTCTTGTCGCCCACGCCGCCTGTGGAATACTTCTCCACCTTGGGCATTGTGATGCGGGAAAGGTCCACGACCTCCCCGGAAAGCATCATCTCTTCCGCAAGAACTGCAGTCTCTTGGGCGGACATGCCTTGGAAGTAAATCGCCATCGCGAGAGCCGCCTGTTGGAACTGCGGCATCTCGTTGTCGATTATCGAGTCCACAATGAAGCGGATCTCATCCTTGTCGAACTCACCACCGTCGCGCTTCTTTTCAATGAGATAGCTGTATGACGGCCTGATGGTCTTGCGGGGGCTAATTACCCTCTTTTTGGTCTCTACGGCGGGCATGGCTTGGAAACTGGAATAAAACTGTATGGCGGAACGAAAGCATTTGCGCCTGATGCGGCACGCCCTGTGGAGGCGAAAGCACCTTCAGGAACACCAACGGCATAAAATTAAGTGCCACCAATGTGCCCATAACGCGTAAGCTGCTAAGTATTAGTAAAATGCGGCCCGCTTTGTCGAGCCTTTTTTGCTTGCAATGTCCCGGCCATGCTTTCAAGCAAAGCGAGGGGGAATAGCGCCCGCGCGCCGTCGCCGCGCCCCTACCCCCGCACGGAGCCGCGAAAGGGCCGCTTGCGCAAGCTTCCAAAGCGCGGCCAGAGGGCGCGAAAACTCCGCAAAACATTCCTGCGGACTTGCCGGGAGGCCGCCCGGACGTTGTAACGGCATGATTGACTTATAACGACATGCATATCTGGTTCAACCCCGCCACCGGCCTCGACGCCGCAATCAAGGATGCCGCCGCGCTGGAGCCCGACTTCCGGCCCGACGTGCGCATGGCCGACCCCCGCTTCGGGGACTTTCAGGCCAACGGCGTGCTGCCCTACGCGAAGGCCCGCCGCGCCAACCCGCGCGCGCTAGCCGCCGAAGTGCTGGAAAGACTGCGCGCCTCGGACGCGCTCGAAGGCATAGGCGTGGAAATAGCCGGGCCGGGCTTTTTGAACTTCACCTTAAGCCCGGAATATCTGCTCGGCTGGATGCGCGAATACATCGGCAGCGCGGACTTCCGCATCGGCATGGCCGCAGGCTCCGCCAAAGGCGAAACCGTGGTCGTGGACTTTTCCAGCCCCAACACGGCCAAGGAGATGCACGTCGGGCACATCCGCTCCACCGTGATCGGCGAAGCCATAGCGGGCCTGCTGGCGGCCAAGGGCTGCAAAGTCATACGCGACAACCACATCGGGGACTGGGGCACGCAGTTCGGCATGCTCATTCAGGCCGTGAAGAGCGAGGGCTACGATCTTGACCACCCCGGCGAGAACGCCGTCGAGGAACTTCAGGCCCTGTACGGACGGGGCTACGCCTATTACAAAAGCAGCGACGAGGCCGCCGCCATCGTGCGCGGGGAACTGCTCCGCCTTCAGGACGGCGACGCGGAAAACACGCGCATCTGGGAGCGCATAACCCAGATCAGCAAGGACAGCTTCAACCGCATTTACAAACGCCTCGGCATCGACTTCGAC
>JBAZHO010000072.1:0-7969 GCA_041652375.1 Opitutales bacterium
ACGGTTTCGTCACAGTGGTGGCCGGGCAGACCACGACGTTGGAGCACGAGTTCAGCAGCGTGGAGGACGAGCCGGACGATTCCGCCACGGACGGTGAAGAAGGGGACGTCGGGAACTAGAGCACTAGCCCAGCCCCGGAGGCATGCGGGAGGGGTCTATGGCCGCTATGTAGTAGCGCATCTCCGCCATGGACTCCAGTATGTCGTCCAGCGCGCGATGGGCGTTGTCCTTGCGGAAGCTGACGTCGAACAGGTTCATGAACACCAGTTTGAAGCTGCTCACGTCCAGCATACGGTAATGCAGGCGCTGGCTGAAGCGGGGGAGCCAGACTTCCACGAAGCGGCGGTCCTGCGCGATGGAGTTGCCCGCCAGCACGACGGGGTTGTTCTGGAAGTAACGGTCCGCCAGATCGCACAGCGCGGAGTCCAGCGCCTCTTCGTTCATGCCTTTGCTCACTCGCGCGGTTAGTCCGCTCGCGCCGTGATGCTGCCTGCACCACGGGTTCATGCCTGCCAGCACTTCCGGTGACTGATACACGGGCGTATCGAAGCGTTCCAGCTCCTCAAGCCGGGCTGAGGACACGATGGCTGCAGCCTCCAATATCCGGTCCTGCACGGGGTTCAGCCCGCTCATCTCCAAGTCCAGCCAAAACAGTCGTTCATCGGAAGGCATCTCTTTCACCCTGCTTGCGGGCAGGGAGCAAGTAAAGGCAACATGATGCCGCAGCGCAAATAATCAACGGCGCGACGCTGTTCTACGGAGCGGAACGACTTACTTGCGGGACCAGCGGCCCGAGCTGTCCTGCACCCACACGCCGGACGCGGTGCGATCGGCAATCTGTTTTGCGCGTTCGCGCCCCACGGTGTCGGCGTCGGAGCCGGTGCGCTTGGCGATGGCTTCGTAAACCTCTGAACGGTCCGAGTTTTCCGCTGCCAGAACGGCGTTCTCGTCCGCGTTGAGCGAACCGCGCACGGCCAGATAGCCCTGATTGTTTTCCCCCACGCGGCCCTCTTCCTTCATGGCGTCGATCTGGGGTAGGCGTTCCTGCATGCGCTGGCGTATGCCGGGGCTTTGGGCCTGCGCCGCAGGCGCGACTGCGAACAAGGCGGCGAATGCGACGACCACGGCTGCCAGAAGTGATGTGAATCTGCTCTTCATTATGCCACTTGGCGTTTAGTTGTTATTCGGCCTTTGGCGCGGAGGCGCTCTTGTCCAGAACGAAGGTGCTCGACTGGGAGTCCAGATCGTCGAAGAAGTTTTCCAGTTCCCTCTCCACGCGGATTGTTACTGTGGCGTCGATTTTCACGGGGTCCACTTTCACATGGATGCATCCGCCTTGTACAAACGATGCGCATGCACAAACCACGACGATTAACGACGATAAACCCCGTTTGATCACACCATGACTAATCGCACATAGGGGCGGCGGCAGCAAGATGGAAAGGGTCATCATTTACACGATGTCGCGCAAGACGGTCAGGAGCGTCGCGCGCAGGCGCGCCGGGCCTTCTGCAAGTGCTTGACAAAGTGGCAGTTCCGGCGGGCTGATGGCCGCGCATCCGGCGAGGGTTCCGTCTGCGGCGAGCAGATCCGCGACGCCGTATTCCACGGACCCGGCCACGACGAGAACCTTTTTCCCGCGTCGCAGGGCCGTGCGGGCCAGCGTTCCCGGCCCTTTTCCGCCTAGCGAACTGTGGTCGAAACGGCCTTCGCCAACGATTACAAGGTCCGCCCTGTCCAGCCTGCTTTCAAGGTCCATCCACTTCCATGCCAGTTCGAAGCCGGGCAGGTAACGCGCCCCGAAGGCGGCCCTCAGGCCCCAGCCCAAGCCGCCTGCCGCGCCGCCGGAGGGTTCCGCGAGCGTCTCTTCCCCAAGCGCGAAACGGGCGCACAGCGCCCTTGCCGCGCCTTCCACGGCGGCGTCCATGCGCGGGACGTCCGCCGTGCGCAGGCCTTTCTGCGGGCCGAAGACGGCGCTCGCGCCGGACGGCCCGAGCAGGGGGTTGGTCACGTCGCACGCCACCAGCAGGGGCGGCAGCGCGCTGGCCGCTCCGCGCACCGAGGCGATACGTTCGAAGAGGGCGGGGCGGATGCTCTCAAGCAAGTCGCCGGATGCGTCCTCGAAGTCCAGTCCAAGCGCTTCCAGCGCGCCGAGGCCCAGATCGTTCGTCGCGCTGCCCCCGATGCCGAGCACGATGGCGCAGGCTCCGCGCCGGGCCGCGATGCGCAGCAGTTCCCCGGTTCCGCGTGTGGAACATTCCCAGGGGTCGCGCAGTTCGGCTGGCAGGCCCCAGAGGCCGCTCGCCTGCGCCATTTCGACGACGGCCATCTGCCCGCCGTTTTCGGGCAGCCCCATGAAGCCCAGCAGGTCCGCGCCCAGCGAGGCGCAGTCCACAAAGCCCAGCAGGGCCTCCCGTGGCTCCATGCGGGGTCCGTGGACTTCGTGCGTCTCCAGCGCGCCGGAACGCGCCAGCGTGAGTATCTCGCAGAATCCTTCGCCGCCGTCGCATATGGGCGCGATTTCCACCTCCGCGTCTGGCAGCGCTTCTTGCAGCGCCTCTTCGGCGACAAGGCAGGCCTGCCGCGCCGTCATGGACTCCTTGAACTTGTCAAAGGCAATCAGAACACGCATGTGTCTGAATTACACGACTAGCGGGGCCGGGGCAATGCCGCATGCGCTGCGACTCAGTTTCGGGCCTCTGGAATCTTGGCCGCGCCGCCGTTGCCGTTCTGCGGTCTCTGGCGCAGACGCTCATCCAGCTTGTCCAGACGCGCTTCAATGCTGCGGGTCAGCTCAAGGGCCGCGTTCAGCCAGTCCAGAATGCTGGCGATGCCGGCGCTCGTGATGCCTATGAGCACCAGTATGAGCAGACTTGGGTTCAGCAGCCCCTTTCCGCCCAGCAGCTCCGGCTTTGCGAAGTGGCAGATGATACCGCCGAAAAACGCCACGATGCCTATGGTCCTGAGGGCGATCGGCAGCCATCCGCCGGAAAAGGCATCGCGGATGTATCTGACGGCTCCGATGCCGTCGGCGGCGTAGCTGTGGCGATGCCCGTGCGAGTGCGACTTGGACCGCGAGCGGCGTCTCTTGATGGCGTCCTTGTCGGATTCGCTCATAAGATCCCACATGCGTTCCTTTTCATTTCTGGAGAGTTTCTTCCACTCTTGAAGGTCCATTCCGCAAATGCTATCCATGCATGACGGGTTGAGTAAATCCGAATCCGATTCGTACTCCCAAACATAATGAATCATTTACACGAACGTGCCATGCGCGGGGTCCCGCCGCTGCCTTTGAGGGAGCGTCTGGTCATTATTCTTGCCACCGTCTGTCTTGTGTGGACGACGTGGGCACTGGGAGGCGTGAAGTTCTGGGCACAGGTCGGAAGCGTCGTTCTCAGCTTGGCCTGCCTTTTGGTCGCCGCGTGGCCGTCCAGACAGAACGGTTGGGCGAACTTGCGTTCCCTCATGCGGCTCGTCCCGTTCTGGCTGGGCCTGTTCGTTCTGGTGTACATGGTAGTGCAGGTCTTGAATCCCGCATGGGTGTTCGAGAGGGATTCAAGCGGCAAGATTCTGGCGCTGCGGCAGGACTATATCCGCTGGCTGCCCAGCGGCGTGAGAACGCCTCTGCGCATGATGAACCCTCTGCTGATGGTCATGGTTCTGGCCCCCGGATGGATGCTCGCCTGTTCCATATGGACGGCTCTGCGCAGGCCGAAGTCCATGAGAATGATGATGTGGGCGATGACGCTGAACGCTTCGCTGTTCTCGGTCGTGGGCATGCTCGAGTCCATCACGCACACGCGCAAAATTTTGTGGCTTTTTGAGCCTACCATCAGAAGCGGCATGTTCTGGGGCACGATCGCCAACGAGAACCATGCTTCGGCGTTCATGAACCTCGGCCTTGGGGCGGCGCTGGCGCTGCTGGTTTATTATACCGGCAAGGGCGCGCGCGGCAGGGAATTCAGCAAGGGCGGCTCCTACCTGATGCTGATTCCGCTCTCCATCATCATTCTGGGCGGCGTGATTCAGGCCATGTCGCGGGCGGGCATCTTGGTGGCCGGTCTGATATGTCTTGCGTTTCTGGCGGTTGTTATCGCCCGCCTAGTCCGGGCCTTGCTCGTTTCGGGCAACAGAATCGTCGCAATCGTCACAGGCACGGTGGTGATTCTGATCGTGTGGGCAACGGCATCCAGCATCCGCGGCTCCATCGACATCAAGAGGTTCATCCGGGAGATGAAATCGCTGTCGATAGTGGCGGAGTCGCCGCTGGAAGACGTGCGCTATTACATCAACATGGCCAGCATGGACCTGTTCGAAATGAAGCCGGTCTATGGTTGGGGCGGCGGATGCTACCGCTATTTCATCGGGATAACCCAGAAGAATTATCCGTATCTGATGCAATGGCATAACAAGCGAAACATCGTCTTCGCGCACAACGACTACATGAATTACCTGTGCGATCTGGGCGTGGTCGGGTCCGTGCCTCTGGGCCTGTTCGTGTTCGGCCCCGTGGTGTTCGTAATCCTGTTCAGGCGCAACGGGGTGGATTCCCATATCATGATGGGGCTGGCATGCATCGGCGCGATAATGCTCCACGTCGCGGTGGAGTTCTTCATGCAGCACCCGCTGATTGTCATGCAGTTATGCATTCTTCTGGCCTGCCTCACGCGCACTGCCAGCCTGCGCCACTTCATGAGCGTCGGCAGTCCAAGCCCTTTGCCGGACAAGGTCCGAAGGGCGGCTCTCAGCGTCGAATCGTGAAGCCGCGCATGGACGCCTCGCGCCTGCCGCCGCTTTCCGCCGCGTCGCGGATGTAGGCGTCCATCGTCTCCTTGACGGCATCGACAAAGTCCCGAAGCTCGTCCGGTTCGCCCTCGGCCTCCATCTCCACGCGACCGTCGGGCAGGTTGCGCACGAAGCCCGTAACGGCGTATTCGCGGGCAATTTCATACGTCTGGTAGCGGAAGCCCACGCCGTGCACCCGGCCTGAAAAATAAACTTTTACGTATGAAAGCATCTGCCTTGTCCGATACTCTTTATAATATGCGCTCAGTCATGCAATTCCAGACAATGAGACGAACATTTTGTCCTGATCGCCGTCAATGACGTTTCGCTTGCGTCGCCGCAGTTCGTCAATGGCGTTTTTTCGCTGTTGCGTTTTTTCTCCGCTGGCTGGATTATTTCACCACTGCCGCAGGGAGCGGTCAAAACACCAAATGAGCAACTACAACTTCGAGGGGCAGCCTGAAGGCGATTGGGATGATCGTGGCGACCTCTCTTGGCAGGAGTACGACTGGCAGCAGTACCTCGTCCGGCACGAGCAGGAACTTGACAAGTTCATAGAACTCTACAACAGCCTCAAGGACCAGCCCGATCATATCGACGAAGTGGCCCACAAGATGGGTTGGGACGCCGAAGACTGGTCCGTGGGCGACGGTTCGGACGAAGATGAGGACTCCGCCGAGGATTCGGACGAGGAAGACATCGACGACGCGCAGGAGGATTTTGACCCTTACACGCTGCTCAGGCATCCGGTGTTCGTGGTCGTGCGCGGGCTTTACCGCTATCTGCGCAGCATGTGGGCGCACTACCAACTGCGCGACGACGTCGTGGTCAACCCCTCTGCGACATGGGCGCTGGCGCAGACCCTGAGCGAGGGCGAGATGCACGCAACCCTTTCCCTGCAGTCTCTGGACATGGGCGACTACGCGCTGGCCGTATGCCAGATCAAGCTCGCGCTGGACTCCGTGAACAAGACCTTCACCGTCCTGCCCGCCGTCCTGCCCGGCTGCACCCCTGCGGAGCAGCTCGTAGAGCAGGAATTCCGCGTGCGCCTGTTCGACCTGCGCGAGGTGTGCCTGCGCGTGCTTAACGACTGCCGCGAGCAGATTCGCCGCAACGGACGCAACGGCTAAGGAGCGTTCGGACCGGAAGCGCGAGGCTCATTTTGGGTTTGCGGCCCAAGATGGTTCAGTTAAGAATGCGCGCATGAAGATTTCCCGCAAGGTGGAGTATTCGTGCAGGGTTCTGGCGCAGCTTGCGCGTTGTTACGGCACAAGCCGGATGCCTCACATCGAGGAGTTGGCGACGGCGGAGCAGGTTCCCGCGAACTATCTTGTGCAAATCCTCAACGAACTGCGCAGCAACGGGCTGATCGTGTCCCGGCGCGGCAAGCTGGGCGGCTACATGCTGGCCAGACCGCCCTCGGAGATGAGCATTGCCGATGTAGTCCGCGCGATCGAGGGCGACCTGCTGGAATGTCCGCAGAATTACGGCGGGGAATCCGGCAAAGGCGTCTTCATGGTGCTCGGCGCGATTGCTCGGGAATTCGAAGCCTGCGCGCAAAAACGAACCGTCAAGGACATCGTTGGCGCGGAAGGCTCGCAGATGTACTTCATCTGAACGCATATTGCGCCCGCGCCTCCAAGAGTTCCTTGAAGTCCGCGCGGATAGTCCCTAGCGTCTCGAAGCTTCAAGGGCGCGTCGCGCTCCCGAGGCGCTATTGATTCGGCATTTTATTGTGACCAGGGGAAGCCGACGACAGGAGTCCGAAGGAGCGCGCGCCGCCCGTCAGTATATGTCAATCGCCGGGCGCACTTCCACCCGCACGATGCTGCCGGGGTAGCTGGGCTTCATGGCCTCGCGGTTGCGAATCCTGTCGGCCTTGGCCTCGGCATCGTTGCGGTCGTTGAACGTGGTGCGGATGAATTTCCCAAGCACCTCCTTGCCGCATTCGGTATCCGGGCTTTCCCAGTCGCCAATCTGTCTGCGGAAGGCATAAATGCGCCAGAGCTGACGCGTCGGACGTGGCAGGATATTTGAGTTCATAACATTCAGGTGATGAATAATACGATTATATCAGGATTGACAGACTTTTTTGCTGAGGCACGTAAAAAATATATCACAAAATAACTAATCCAGCAGCCGATACGTCAGAAAGTCACAAACAAACCGCTCAACCGCCGCCGGAAGGGGCTGAAAAGAGCCGATGTGCGGCCTTGCTGAACAAGCCTGCCCGACCTAACATTTCCGGCCATGAACGATTTGCAGGAGTATCTGTCCGTGGCAGTGGACATCGCCGAAGAGGCGGGCAGACTGCTCAAACAGGCAGGCGCGAAGATGCGTCACATCCGCAGCGCCGAAGGACGCGACGTCAAGCTGCAGGCCGACGTGGACAGCGAAACGCTGATCCGCCGCGTGTTGGGCGAACGCACCGGCCTGCCCGTCATCGGGGAAGAGGAAGGCGGTGACGCGAACCTGCTGAAACGCTCCGAGCCCTTCTGGGTGGTCGATCCGCTGGACGGCACATACAACTACCTGCGCGGCGTGCCGGTATGCTGCGTGAGCATCGCGCTGATGAGCGGCGAAGACTACCTGCTGGGCGTCATACACGACTTCAACCAAGGCGAGACATTCTCAGGCGGACAAGGGCTGGGAATGCGCGTGAACGGCGAACGGATAACCCCGGCATGGGAAAACGTCGCCTCGCTGGCCACGCTCCAGACCGGCCTCACCACATCGCAGAATTATTCGGAAGAGACCCTGCGCGCCTTCTACGATCAGGCGCAACGCTTCAAGAAAACCCGCGCCATAGGCAGCGCGGCCACGGCGCTGGCATGGGTGGCCGCAGGCCGCTGCGACGTGTATCACGAAACAGGCATCCGCCTCTGGGACATAGCAGCCGGAATAGCCCTGATCAAAGCAGGCGGCGGAGCAGCGAGAATACGGGCACTAAGCGGCCCCAGCTTCTCCTACGACGTATGGGCAGGCGTGGAAAGCCTCTTCCCGGAAGCCTGAACGATTATTCCTTATAGCGGTTGCCAAAAGTCGGCCAATTTAAAGCCGCAGGACGAACGCGTGTTTCCCCGGACGGCTCGGAGAGCCGTCCCTACCCCTAAGGCGTTGATGCGCAATCTGACAGGTAGGGACGCCTCTCCGAGGCGTCCGGGGCGGGTGCATACGTCGGGTG
>JBAZHO010000073.1:0-7768 GCA_041652375.1 Opitutales bacterium
CGTTCCCGGTACGAACGCAGATACCATCCGTCGAAAGGTTCGAGCACTCGTATAATGAGCGGTATCTGGGCGAGGGTGTCGCGCACGGCTCCCAGCTCGCGCGGTCTGCGCAGGCGGTTCTGCAGGCGGGAGAGCACGCGCGGCAGGTCCCGCACATTGCGCAAAGAATCGTGCAGTTCCGAGGCCATGCCGGGCGCTTCCAGAAGCTCCTCCACGCAGGACTGGCGGCGCAGAATCTCGCGCAGGTCGAGGGTGGGGGTGGCCAGATACTGTTCCACCAGTCGCGCGCCGGGGGCCGTCA
The DNA here is from genome assembly GCA_041652375.1 of Opitutales bacterium. Lineage (GTDB taxonomy): Bacteria > Verrucomicrobiota > Verrucomicrobiia > Opitutales > Oceanipulchritudinaceae > Verruco-01. The sequence goes on from JBAZHO010000073.1 coordinate 302, forward strand.
CAGTGGCGTCCAGCACGGCCAGAAGCGTGCCCTCGCGCGTGCCCGCGCTGCTGCGCATGATCTCAAGGCTGCGCAGGGTCGCCGGGTCCATCAGCATCGTCGTGCCGCTGGAGTAGGGCTTGATGGAGCGCAGGTTTTCCGGCACGGAGCGCAGGTTCTCCTCCACGTAGTGCAGGATGGCCGCCGCCGGGCCGATGCCCGGATGCCAGCGGTCGATCCCGAAGCCGTCTAGGTTCATCACGCCGAGGGCCTTGGTCACGGCCCGCAGACCGTCGCGCTGATCGAAGTGAAAGTCGGGTATGAGGTTCTTCGTCCTGCCCGCGAACACGGGGGCGAAGTGCCGCATGATGTGCGCGATGTCGTCCTCTTTTTTCCAGCGTTCGCTCGCGTTGGCGGGCAGGAGGATTTCCTGCGGGTCGAGGGCGGATATGGCGGCCAGAAGGTCCGTGGGCCGGGTCTCCACGGCCACGCGGAAGTCCCCCGTGCCGATGTCCAGCCACGCGGCGGCTACGCGCGGTTCGCTGCTGCGCGGGGCGCGGGAAAAGTCGAGAGCCAGAATGTAGCTGCCGTGCCGGGCGTCGATCTGGTGCTCTTCCAGAACCGTGCCGGGGGTGAGGATGCGCGTCAGCTCTCGGCGGACGATCTTGCCGGGGCGGGGCAGTTCCATCTGGTCGCAGATGGCGACTTTCACCCCCCTTGCGAGGGCTTTCTGCACGTAGCTTTCCGCCGCGTGATAGGGGATGCCCGCCATTTCCTGCCCGGAGCGGTGGGTGAGGGTGATGCCGAGGATTTCTGACCCTTGCCGCGCGTCCTCGCCGAACATCTCGTAAAAATCCCCCAGCCGGAACAGAAGCAGCGTGTTGGGCGGCAGGGAACGCCTGACCTCCATGTACTGCTGCATCATGGGGGTCAGCTTGATCTCGCCTGTATCTTCGCCTGCTGCCATTCCGGGGGTTCTACAAGGCTGAACCATAGCGTTTAAGCCCAATGCATGGAAGGACTTTTGTAGCCTTCGCGCTCCGTGGATTCCGGCGCGGCGGGTTCCCGGCCTTCTAGTTGAACGAGCGCGCGTCTTTCTGGCTGTGCCTGTACTCGTCCGCCAGTTCGGCCCAGAGGCGGCGCGCGCGGAAGCTGGTCGGGGGCGGCACTTCGAGCTTCAGATTTATCCAGAGGTCGCCGCGTTCGCCGTTGCGCTTGTATATGCCCTTGCCGGGCAGGCGGCGGATGGACGGCGTGCTGAGGATGGGCGACATGGGCACGCGTTCAAAGCCTTCCAGCGTGGGGATCACGGCCTCGAAGCCGAGCGACGCCTGCCACGGCATGAGGGGCATGTCGTAGAAGAGGCTCTCTGCGCAGACGCGGAAATTCGGGTGCGCGGCGAACACCGTTTCGATGAACAGGTCGCCGCGCTCCGCGCCGTCCATCATGCCGTACTTGGGCACCCGCAGCACGGCGTCGCGGAATATCCTGCCCGGCAGGCGCACGTGCAGCCTGCCCTTGAAGGCCGCGCCGGGATTGTCCGGCAGTATGATCGTGAAGGATGTCGGACGGAGCGTTTCCTCAAGCGAAATCTCTATGCTGCCGGAGATGTCGCAGGGGCGGCGCGGCACGGGGTTGTCCGGGTTGAGCAGTTCGGCATCGACGGGGCGGGTGAGCCTCTGCTCCGCGAAAACGGGGGAGTAATACTGCCGCGCTTCCGGCCTTTCGACGTTCACGATGCGCGTGGCCGTCTGCTGGCGCTGGCCGTCCGGCTGTCTTGCCTGCGACAGCCCTTCGTCGTAGGCGCTGCGACGCCCGTCGTCGATCAGCACCTCGTAGGCCTGCCGTATTTGCAGGAACACGTCCTGCGTCATGGAGTCCGGCCCGGCGAGGTCGGGATGATACACGAAGGCGAGAGATCGGAACGCTTTGCGGATTTGTTCCGGGGAGGCGTCGGTGGGGATGTCGAGAGTTTCGTAGTGAGTCTTCATCCCATCCGTTTTCATCGTGGTCTCTACACCCCTTCGTTTCGCACCAGAAGTTCCTTTATCATACCGAGTTTTTCATGAGCGTTGATCATGAATATCTGCATGCGTTCTTCAGGAAGGCCTATGTGATGCATCGCGTAGGGGCTGGCTTCCATCGCCCAAGCATCTTTACCATAGTTTAAACCAAGAGATGCCACTGTCCAGATTGAAAGGTGCATCATGCAGGCCAGCTTGCGGTGCGTGGGCGCTTGGGCGGGGCAGCTCTGATACTCGATGGGGGTCACGATGTCCTCGCGGAACTTCCACTGGCGCAGAAGCGCGGCTCCGACTTCGCTGTGCGTCACGCCCCATACTTCCCTTTCGGCCTGCGCGATCGATATTCCGCGCGCTTCCACGATGCGGAAAACGTCGGCGTAGTCCATCGAGGGATGGGCCGTTATGATCATCTTGCCGATGGCGTGCAGAAGGCCGGAGGTGTATGCGGTCGTGGCGTCCATGCCAAGCTCTGTGGCCATCTGCTCCATGACGAAGCCGGTGGCGAGCGAGTATTCCCAAAGCTCTCCCTTGCCGAGGAAAAGGGCCTGTATGGAGTGGTTGAACAACTGCTGCCCGCAGACCATGGCGACAAGCTTGTAAACCTCCCTGAAGCCGATGCGGCTCACGGCGTCCTCAAGCTCGTAAGACGGGGTGGACATCGCGTAGTAAACACTGTTTCCCATGCGGAGCACCTGTGCCGTGAGCGATGGATCCAGCCTTATCAGGCGTATGATCTCAGCAGTGTCGGAATTGGTGTTCCGCAGCAAATTGAGTAGTGTCGGAAGAACTGCCGGGGCGGGCGGCAGTTTTTCGATCTGAGAGATTACGTCCTCGGCTTTCATACCAGTCGGATGGTTTTGATTCCAGTGGGCAGCTTCATCTCAACGGTCCCTTCCTTGATCTTGAAGTGAAGTGTGCGGTTGTTAAGTCCCCCAAGCTCTTCTCCAATGATGGAAAGGCGTTCACGGTTGATGAATGCCTTGACTGCCACCATGTTGCGTTCTCCTATCTTGAAAAAGTCGCTTCCTGAAAGGACGTTTGCGCCCCCTGCCAGAAAGAGCCGCAGGCGTCTCCTGTCGGCCCTCAGGCCGTACAGGGCGCGCAGAAAGGCCCTCATTCCGGTGTCAGCGAACATGGATGGCTGTCGTGCCGCCTTTTCCGGCGTGAGCGTGGAATCCGGCAGCATGATGTGCAGCATGCCTCCGACTTGCACCACCGGGTCCAGCGCGACCACGCCGACGCAAGAACCCAGTGCATATGTGCTTATGGTGACATTGGCGTTGTTGGATACCGCCATGTCACCCACGCCGACTACCACGCGTTCGGCAAAGATGCTTCCAATTGTTGGTGCTCCCCCCATTACCTAAGTGGTTTTGCGGGTTGATTGGTTTGCCGTCTTAACAGTCATAATCCGAGAGTCAAAAGACTTATCGGCTCAAGGCAAGCCATGTTAATGGATTGGAAGGTTTCGCCGCGATATAGCCGGAATAAATTGTCCCAAACGGGTCATTCGCCCTCGACAATCGGCACGGGTTGATCCGTCGGCATGTCCGGTATCGTCCCGTCGGCGTTCAGGCTGAACAGGCTCTCCGGCAGGGTCAGCCCGACGCGGGCCCCGATAACCTTGAAGCGGGTGCGGTCCTTGCTGGTTTCGTCCACAAGGTCGATCTCTTTCACTATCCACTGGCCGTCCACTTTCTTGAAGCCGTTGATGCGGAAATCCTTGACCGGGTTGCCGTCGTGGTCCAGTTCCTCCGCCATCGGCATCACCAGAAAGTCCGCGTCCACAGCCACGCGCACAGCCCCGATTCCCTGCGATTCAAAGTCTGTCGGCGGATACAGGATGAAGTAATGAGCCGGGCGGCCCATGAGCTTGCGCGTGCCTTCATAGACGTAGTCCGTCCAGAACAGGAAGGGCATCTGAAGCTCGAAGGGGGTGAACGTCAGTCCGTCCGCGATCGGCGCGAAACGGGCCTCGCCGCTCGCCTCGCGCGCGGGCTGTCCCTTCGTCGCCATGTAGGTGGAGCCGTCCGTGCCGCCCCGGTATAGCAGTTGAAGGGTCTGTCCGCCGGGCAGCGATATGTCCGCCCGGCATACGGCGCGTCCGTCCTGCGACCATGTGCCCAGCATCCTGCCTGTCAGGACCTCGTTCCCGCCGCTGCGGGGACGGTTCACAAACACGAAGTCAAAGTCGTAATCCCCTGCCGTGCGGGCGCTGCGGAAGGCTTCCAGCACCTGCGTCCCCGTCGCCGGGTCGATCTGGTCCGGCTGGACGAACCTCGGGTCGGGGCGGCCCTTGGGCTGCGCTTGGGCACAATGAATCGCCGCAGCCGCAGCGAGCAGCAGGATGGCGATGGTTTTGCGTATCATGGAAGGGGATTGACCGGGCATTCCAGAGCAGCGCCTGTCCCGGCGGGACGGGCGGGAAAACGGGACGAGGGGATGAAAACCGGATGCCCTTCGCGCGGTTCGCGTGCCCTTCCAGAACTACTGGACGGGAGCGGGAGCCTCTTCCGGGGGGAGCGCGACCGGAGCTTCGGGCGCTGTGACCGGGGCGGCAACGGGGCTTTCCGGCGCTTCCGCAGCGGGAAGGTCCGCAGCGGCGGGGGCGGTGGTCTGCTCCATCTGTGCCGCTTCTTCGGCGAAGAGGGCCTCCGCCTTGTGCGCCTTGGTGCTGTGCTGGGCGATAAGGGCCAGATACAGAACGAAGGTCAGGGAGAAGAAGATGATGAAGGTGATTCTTGTCAGCTTGGTCATCACGTTGCCCGCTTCCGTGCCGAAGGCGGATTCGGTGATGCCGGAACCGAATGCGGTTCCAAGGCCCCCGTCGCTGTTGGCGCGCTGCATGAGCACGATCAGAACGAGGAAGAGGCTGACGATAATTAGCAGGAAAATACCTGCGGTGATGAAGATTTGTGCCATCGCTGATGAAAAAGTGTGACGCTAGGGGTTTATGGGCAGGGCTATCAAGTCTTTTCGCTATCGCAGGTCCAAAGAGAGTTTTTCGAGTATGCGCTCAAGGTCCTCGTTGCCGTAGTAGTCTATGACGATGCGCCCGTGTTTGGGCGTGTGGCGCAGCAGCACGCTGGTCCCCAGATGGGCCTGAAGGCGCTTCTGTATGTCCTTGATGACGGCGTCTTCGGCGCTCTGGCGGTTGCGCGCGGTCTCGGCGTTCGGGCCGTGCCCGCGCTTGAGGCCCTGCACGAGCCGTTCGGTGTCGCGCACGGACATGCCGCGTTCCACCACGCGGCGGGCCAGCAGGGAACGCTGTTCGTCGTTGTCCAGCCCCAAGAGCACCTTGGCGTGACCCACGGAGAGCAGGCCGCGCGAAATGTATGCCTGTATGTCCCGCCCGAGCTGGAGCAGGCGCAGCGCGTTGGCCACGCTGGAGCGCGGCTTGCCGACGCGTTCCGCAACGGCTTCCTGCGTGAGGTCGAAGTCCCGCATCAGGCTGGCGTAGCCGAGGGACTCATCAACCGGGTTGAGGTTTTCGCGCTGAAGGTTTCGATCAGGGCTATGGCGGCGGCGGAGCTTTCGCCCACGTGCACCAGACGCGCCAGAATGGTCTTCATGCCGAGACTCTGGCAGGCCCGCCAGCGGCGTTCGCCCGCGACGAGCTGATACTTGTCCCCGATCTGACGCACGACGACAGGCTGCAACAGGCCTTCCTGACGGATGCTTTCCGCCAGTTCCGCGATCTGCGTCTGCTCCATCTCGCGCCGAGGCTGGTGCGGGGATGGTTCCAGAAGCGCGATGTCGATCTCCCTGAAACCTTCGGGAGAGGGGAGCGGATCGGTCGTTCCGACCAGCGCGTCCTGCGCGCCGACGCCTGACGCCTGCGGAATGCCGCCTGCGATCAGCACGTCAAGTCCTCGTCCGAGCCTTGCTTTCTTTATTGCCATTGTGTGCGTGGAGATGCTTCCGAAACTTGGTTATTTGGCCTTCTGGGGGATGAAAATCACCTGTCCCGGCATGAGTCTGGACGGGTCCGTGATGCGGTTCGCATTGCGGATGTCCTCGACGCTCGCGTCGAAGCGGCGGGCAATGGCCGAGAGAGTGTCGCCCTTCTGGATGGTATAGGAAATGCCGGTCTTTGGAAAGTTATCGGCGAATGTGACGGCCTGCGGCGGGGCTGCGGGAGCGGCGCTGATGCTGGCGGCCTGCGCCTGAAGGGCCTGCTGGGTCTGCTGGGCGAGGCGCTCGATCTGCTTGCTCACTTCGTCGATGATCTCCTGCTTCTGCTCCCGCTGGGCGCGGATCAGTTCGGCGCGGAGGGTGGAAATCTGGGAGTCTAGCTGGGAGAGCGTGGCGTACTGCGACACGTTGCCCTGCTGGCTTTTCTGAAGCTGGGCCTTCAGTGCGGCGTTCTCGCGCTGGAGGGCTTCGACGGACATGCTCATCTGGCCGATCTGGGCCTTGAGCTGAAGAACGTCCTGTTCTAGGTCGCCAAGGCGACGGGAGTCCGACTGTGACTGGGCCAGACCTTGGCTTGCCGTGGCTGCAAGGGCGAGCAGGAACAGCGATAATCTGACTATGTACTTCATGGGGCGGGTGGGGGTAGGCTTCTCATTTTAACGCGCATGCCCGGAAGCGCAAGCATGGCGCGGATGCATATTTGTATGTTGGACTGCGATTTGTCGCTAACGTTCAAGCGGTTTCATCGGGCGGCTTTCAAGCACGGTCCCGGACGGGATGGGCATCCCGCGCAGGAACTCCGCCGCCGGCAGCATTTTCCCGCCGGGCCGCTGGAGCGTCAGCATCGAGAGCGCTCCACTGCCCGTGGCCACCAGCAGGCCTTGGCCCGCGCCGCTTTCCAGAACCGTGCCCGGCGCGGCTCCGTTAGTCGGCGCGTCTTCGGGAATGGCGCTGGAACCCAGCCTTATGCGCTGCCCCTGAAGCTCGAAACACGTGCCCGGCCAGAGATGGAAGGCGCGGCAGCGGTCGTGCAGTTCCCTTGCCGGGGCGTTGAAGTCCAGATTCGAGTCATCCTTATCCAAGATGCGGCAGTAACTGGCTCTGCTTTCGTCCTGAGGCTCGAAAAGCAGGTCCCCGGCTGCGAGGCGGGGCAGGGCGCGGGCCAGCAGCGGCACGCAGGCCAGCGCGAGCTTGTCCGCGAGGCTCGAACGCGTGTCTGCCGGGCCGATCGGAACCTCCTCGACGTCGTAGCGCGCCCCGGCGTCCATCTTCTTCACGATGCGCATCAGGGTGACGCCCGTCGTGCCGCGCCCGGTGGCGATGGCGGTTTCTATAGGCGAAGCCCCGCGAAGTTCCGGCAGCAAGGAAGCATGAAAATTAATCGGCGGCAGACGCGGCGCGTCAAGCAGACTGTCCCGCAGCATATGCCCGTAGGCCATGACCAGCAGCAGGTCGCAGCCAAGCGCCTTCAGCCAACGCGTCTCCTCGTCGCCGGGCCTGTCGGGCTGCCGGACCTCGACGCCGTGCTCCCGCGCCCAGACCTTGACGG
>JBAZHO010000074.1:0-7716 GCA_041652375.1 Opitutales bacterium
TCACTCCGCCCCTCACGGCGGATTACTGCCTCGGCACGATCAGCGACGACGGTTCGCGCCTGTATGTGGACGGCAAACTGGTTTCGAACAACTGGGGAACCCACGGCATGTTCCAGACTGTCGGCAGGGTCGCGCTTGAGGCGGGTCGTTCGTACGACATCCGCATCGACTACTATGAGGGCGGCGGCGGTTCCGGCGTAAAGCTGGTCTGGCAGGATCCCGCGACGGCGCATCCCGCGCCTGCCCTTGCCGAGGCCGTCGAGGCGGCCAGCAAGGCCGACGTGGTGATAATGTGCGTCGGCAACACGGCGGACTTCGAGGGCGAGGCCAAGGATGTGGCCGGTTTCGACATGCCGCTCGGGCAGGAGGCGCTGATCGAGGCCGTCGCGGCGGTGAACAAGCACGTCGCCGTCGTTATTTACGGCGGCACGGCGCAAAAGGTGACAGGCTGGGTGGACGACGTATCCGCGCTTCTGGATGCCTATTATCCGGGGCAGGAGGGCGGCGACGCCCTCGCAAGGATACTCTTTGGCGAGGTCAACCCATCCGGCAAGCTCCCGTTCTCCTTCATTCAGGACGCGTCGCAGTCCCCCGCGACCGGGCATTACATGGACTCAGACTTGCGCGTGCCATACGACGAGGGCGTGTTCGTGGGCTATAAGTGGTATGAAACCCACGGCGTGACGCCGCTCTTCCCCTTCGGATACGGCCTGTCATACACGACTTACGCCTACTCGAATCTTAAGGTGACGAAGACGGGCGAGTGGACGGCGAGCGTCTCCATCGACGTGACCAACACCGGGGAGCGCGCAGGCGCGGAGGTCGTGCAGCTCTACGTGGGGCAGGACCATCCTTCGGAACCGCGTCCGATGCGGGAACTCCGGGGCTTCGGCAAGGTGTTCCTGACGCCGGGCCAGACGCAGACTGTGACGATCCCGCTGGATTACCGCAGCTTCCGCTACTGGGACGAGGCCGCGAACGCGTGGCGGGCCGACAGTGACACGTTCACGATCTGCGTAGGCGCGTCCTCGGAGGACATCCGCGCAAAGGGAACGCTGTCGTTCTGACGGAAAACCCGGAATAAGAGGATTATCCACAGATTACACAGATTCTCACAGATTATTAGTAGTTCACATTGACTTGTTGACACTCTGAGGAAGCGCTGTAGGCGCGCCATGAGATAGCCCCGGGTGGAGCGAAGCGGAACCCGGGGTACGCGTCCACAACACATTCAAGCGTTGAAAGCGCGGCATGATCGCACGGTTATAGCGATTTCCAAAAGAAAACCGAAATAGAACCCAGAATTTTTATCCGCAGATAAGCAGAAATTTACGCAGATTATTGAAAAGAAGACGTTCTGATTTTCTAATCCCTTTTTTATCCCTGCTTATCTGCGGATAAAACTCTTCTCTTTGTTCTCTGGTAATTCGGCGGACTTTTGAAAAACGCTATATGCCGCGCTTACAGCGCTTGTTACGTTTTTTATAATCATTACCCGGGGTTGCGTGCTACGCACTTACCCCGGGCTATCTCATGTCGCGCCTACAGCGCTCAGAATGTCCACATATTGATCGAAACCACTATAAGAAACACCTGCTTATGATCTTTTGTCTGCGAAAATCAGCGTTTATCTGCGGTTCCTCTATTTTGGTTTTCTTTTGGCATTTGTTATAATCACACATCCATGCCCAGCGCGCGCAGGGCGTCGGGAAGATCGTCCATGCCGTGTATCACGCTGTCGGGCTCGTGATCGGTGGACGGCGCGGAATCATGCTCATGCATGCCGCGATTTCGAATGAATCTCACGCTGTGCCATCCCATCTTACGCGGTATCACAAAATCCTTTGACGGGTTGTCGCCGATGTAGGCGTAACAGGACGGCGTTGGCATCGGGTGGAGCGCGGCGACTTCCTCGAAGGCCCGGGGGCTGGGTTTCCAGAACTCCCGTCCCCATTCGTCCGTGCAGCGGATGTGGTCGAACAGCCCGTCCAGACCCAGCGCGGCGGCCTTGGCCCTCTGGCTGCAGAGGGGTCCGTCAGATATCAGGCAGAGAACGGCGCGCGCGGAAAGGGCTTTCAGCACGGCTTGCGTCCTGCTGTCCAGATGTATGTCCGGGTTGTGGCAGCGGTACACCTGCACCATCTCCGCCACCAGATTCTTGTCCTCGTCCACGCCCATCACGTTCAGCGCGTGGTCGAACACCGTGCCGCGCACGCCCATCGCGTACGCCTCGGCGGCGGCTTCGGCAAAGCCTAGAACCTCCCGCTTCCTCCGCAGCCACAGATCGACGGCCCTGAAGCCGCTGAACACGTAGTCGAACTCCGGGAAGAGAGTGTCGTCCATGTCGAAGGCCAGCACGCAAGTGCGTTCGATAGGCGGGGGCATGTCGGGATCGGCGGCGCTCATGAATCCAGAAACACGGACTGGTCGTAGCGCAGCATCGTCACGCCCTCGCGCCAGTCGTCGCGGTAGCCGGGCTCCCGCCCGATCAGTTCCTCCAGAAGCCACTGGGAGAACGAGCCGCCGCAGTGGTGGGCCAGCGGATAGCCGCCGCCGAAGCGGGGGTTGATCTCGAACACCCGCGCGCCGTCTCCCGACAGTATGGCCTGAAAGCAGATAGCGCCCCGGAAGTGCGAAGGCAGACGCTCCAGCATTTTCGCGGCTTCCATCAGGACGCGGACCCTCGTGGTGCGCCCCTTGTAAACCTCCCCCTGACGCACGGAGATGCGCAGGTGCGGCACGGCGCAGCGCAACTTGCCGTCGATGTCGAAGAAGCAGTTCACGGTGTATTCGTCCCCCTGCACAAGCTCCTGCACGATGCAGTGCTCCGGCTGGAAGGGCATCAGCGCCGTGGCCTCCGCCGCGCTGCGGCAGCGGTGTACGCCCAAGGACGAACTGCCCGTGGAAGGCTTGATGATGAGCGGACCCTCCCACGCGCTCCACGTCCCGCGCGAACCCAGCGCGCAACTGCGCGGCACGGGAACGCCGCACGCTGCCAAGGCCCTAGCCGTGTGCAGCTTGTTGCGGCAAAGGGACACCATCTCCGGCGGCGAAAGGTGCAGCGTCACGCCCGCGCCCGCAAAGTCCTCCGCGCGGCGGGCCAGCGGAAGAAGCTCCGGGTCGATTGTCGGCACGACGAGCGAAATGCCCTCCTCCACGCACAAGGCCAGCACGGCATCCGCGTATTCGTCAGACGCGCAAGGCGGCAAAGCGCGCGCGCGGTCGGCGAACTGACAGGCCGTGCTCATCGCCGGGTCCATGTCCGCCGCGAAAACCTGCATATCCAGCCCCAGTTGCGCGGCGGATTCCCGGAAACAACGCAGAAGCTCCACGCGCCGCCCGGCGGAAGTAAGCAGAATGCGGACTGTGGAAGATCGCGGGTTCACGTGGAAAAAGAAGCGCGGCCCGCGCCGGAACGCGAGCAAACCGATGATGCCAGACCTTAGCCCTTGTGCGCTGCGAACGCAAGACGCGCATGCTTTCCAAAGGACTCGGATCGATACTGATTTCAGGTGTAACCCGAAAACCGGAGAGGAAAAATTTATCCGCAGATTACGCGGATTCTCACAGATTGAAAAAATTGGACTCTTGCTTCTCAATAATCTGTGGAAATCTGTGTAGAGCGTACCCCAAAAGTCTCCCAAAATAGAAAACGAATCTGCCTACAAATCGGGGCAACGGAGATATGTGTACACCCCCGGACGCCTCGGAGAGGCGTCCCTACCCAAGATTTTGCATATCAATGCAATAGCCGTCTTAAAGGTAGGGACGGCTCTCCGAGCCGTCCGGTACAGCGTGCGATTCACCTGCGGGTTCAAATTGGCGGACTTTTGAGAATCGCTGTAAGCCAGCTCCAGCCTAGCCGCCGGGCTGCGCGGCAAGATGCGCGGAGAGGCGCTCTATCAGGGGGCGCTGGGTTTCCTTTATCCGGTGCATTGCGGCCATTTCGGGAAGCATTTCGGCGCGGTCCACTTCGGGGTAGCTGCGGATTTGGCCGGACCGCGGGGGCCATTCCACCTCGAAGGTGTTGCTTGTGAACTTGCCGGGGTCCCATGTGCCCGCAAAGGCCCATGCGTGGACTTCCTTGCCGCCTTTCTGGCGTATGCTGCCCAGGGGGATGAAGGGGCCGGACCCGGCGTCGTGACCGGTTTCCTCAAAAAACTCCCGCCGGGCGCATTCGAGCAGGTCTTCTCCTTGGTCCACTTCGCCCTTGGGTATGGACCAGCGCCCGATGTCCTTTTTCTTTTCATAGGGTCCGCCGGGATGCGCCAGAAGCACGCGCAGCCCGTCCCGGCTTTGTTCATACATCAGCAGTCCCGCGCTGGTCCTGATCATGCTGTTGTATGTAGCCCTCTGTTGCAGGGGCCTCAATAGCGCTGTTCCGTTTTTGCTCTTTGGCCTGTCATGGCGGCTTTCAAACGTCCGCCGAAAAACCAGAGGAAAAATATAGCGATTTCCAAAAGAAAACCGAAATAGAACCCAGAATTTTTATCCGCAGATAAGCAGGGATTTACGCAGATTATTGAAAAGAAGACTTTCTGATTTTCTAATCCCTTTTTATCCCTGCTTATCTGCGGATATAACTCTTCTCTTTGTTCTTCCAATCCACGCAACCCGCGCTCCCGGCGTTACTGGCCGAAGCGTTTGCGGATCTGCTTGATCTGGTTGGCCAGTTTCTTTGGCGGGTCTGCTTTGATGCTGGTGCCGTCTTCGAGGGTCAGCTCCGCGAGGTATGCGGAGGGGGCTTCGTAGAGGGGCAGTTCAAACTCGCGGTCGCCCGTCCAGCCTCGTTTGAGGCGCGACATGAAGACGGGGGATTCGTGCGCGTAGCGGCCTTCCCCGCAGATGCGTATGCCTAGTTCCACCGCGTGCACGGGGAGCTGGTCCGCGCGGTAGTAGTTCGTTTCGGCTTCCCAGATGTTGAACTTGCCGAGGCGTTCGAGGCGGCGGAAGCGGGTGCTGGTTTTCTTGCCCGTGGTGATGGATACCAGAGCGACGGGCAGGTTGTTGTGCCGCGCGACGGGCAGGTCACATTCCGCTTCGTCTTCCGCCGGGCCGCCGGTGGCCACGATTTCAAAGCGCAGTCGCCATATGCTGGAGCCGAAGGCGTTGCGGGCCTTGGCCGTGGCTTCCGCGCCGCTGGCGAAGAGGGCCACGCCCGCGATGCCGGGATCGGTGTGGAAGATGGCTTGAACGGGGTTTTTCGGATCCAGCCCAAGGCGGAGCATCTCGGGCTTGTCGTTGCGAAGCTGCTCGTTGATGGCGTCGGCAATGTTGGGCAGGTTGACATGCCAAGGGTGCGGGCCGTTGAGCACGCGGGCCGGGCGCTCCAGCGCAAACAGGCCGTCCTTGTTGTAGAGCACGCGCAGGCGCAGGTTGTCCTGCCCCAGAAGGGGGGAGGGGAAGCCTAGGGCGGCCACTTGCGCGGCTTGTGCGGTGTTGTCTGTGTCCTGTTCGCTCATCTAGCTGGATATGCCTTTCGCGGAAAACAATAAAACCCTTCCGGGGTCACCGGAAGGGTGTTGTTGAAAAAAATTCAGGCCATGCGCCTTACTCGGCGGCAGGCGCGGCGGCGGTCTTGGCCAGCTTGGCAAGGCGCGCCTTGATGCGGTTGGCCTTGTTGGGATGGATGATGTTGCGCTTGGCAGCCTTGTCGAGGGCGGAGGAAAACTCGCCGGAGATCGTTGCAAGCGCGCCCGCTTCGCTGGTTTCCGCCGTCGAGGCGACCTTCTTGCGGAGTGTGCGGATGCGGCTGATCACGACGCGGTTGCGCTCGGAGCGTACTTTGATGCGACGGATGTCCTTCTGGGAAGACTTGATGTTTGCCATAGCTCGGAAAAGTTCTTGCGAAAGGGAGCAACTATACGCGCGAAAGTTCGGATGAGAAGCCTAAAAAGAGGATATTTTATCCCTGCGCTTCCTTTCCGCCCTGACGGTACAGCTGTAAAGTGTCTTTCTACGACTTTGCGGGCGCGTCCGCAAGCTCCGATACGATGTCCGCCGCATTGGCCAGCCTGACGCACAGACGGGTCGTGTCGCAGATGCGCTGGCGGTGTTTCTCTGTGTATAGTGCGCGGGAGCTTTCCTCGTAGTGCAGGTAGTTTTGCGTGATTTCGATGAAGCCTTTGATTTTGTGACGCGCGAAGACGCTGGCGATTCCGTCGGCCAGTTCGGGCATGGCCAGCATGGCGTGGGCGATGTCCGGCTTGTTGCTGCGCACGACGGTCAGCTTGTCCAGCGCGGGGTTCGCGGTCTTGAAGCTCTTGAGGCCCTTAATGCGCGTGCTCCGTCCGGCGAGGTTGTTCGCGTTGATGCGTATGGTCAGACCGTTCTGCTCGCGCAGCCGAAGGTCGATCTCAAGCACGGGCACTTTGCCAAACAGCGACTGTTCCTGCCCTTTGAGTATGCGGATGTTTCGTTCGCCAATCCTGCCTTCCAGACATATCCAAGGGTTGAACGGACCGCTGCGCCCGGGGTGTCTGGGTTGATAGGCCAGCCCGAACTCTTCGGCCAGAGCCATCAGGATGCGTTTGCCTTTGCGTCCCCGGTTTATGCTGATTGCAAGCAGCACGAACAGCGTTAATAAGAGGAACAGACCGGCATAGCCGGCAAATTCGTTGGATAATTCCATGGTGCGCGAAGGGGTACCTGCACGCTTGCGGACAATTCGCGTCGGCGCAAGTTTTTGCTAACGCAAATCCATGCAGCCACTAGCGGACTTGTTGAGATTCATCACCTCAGCGACGGCATCCACTGGCCTGCATGTGGCGATGTCTATGGCCTCCGCCAGCATGGCGCATGGTTTGGCCATAGCCATCAAGCGCGCACGCTTCTTCTTTTTGCCATATCCACCGTAGTCGTTGAAGCGCAAGAGTCCGTTCTCTATAAGGATGACGCCCTTGCATTTGTGTTTTGTGAACACGTCCAGAAGGGCCTGACGGATTTCCGGGGACGCGAAGATGATTTTTGACAGCGCGCCATTGTTGCAGCGGATGCAGACCTTTGAATCCAGCTTCGCATCCATGCTCTGTTGCTTTCGCAGCGGGTCAAAGTTCAAAAATTCTAACAGGGTGTTGGCGCGGATGTGCATTCTCAGTTTGCTGCGGGAATGAAGGGGCAATTCCAGTAGTACGAAATTTACGGCGTTTACAATTAGGTCCAGCTTGTCCACGTAAATACGTAATTCGCGGCCCATCACAAGCCCGGTGAAACGCCACTTTCTAATCAGGCGTCTGAATGGCGGGCCGCCTTTGACAAAGAAGCTTTCCTCCATAAGGTCCAGATCGTCGGCAATACTTTTACAGAAGCTTTTCCGTGGGCCAAAGACGCGACCGAAAACTCGCTGAAAAATCGAGGCGAATATCAGTGAGAAAAAGAATGCGCCGATTTTGTTGTACAAGGCGATATACATGGGTGTGTAAAAGGGGCCTGCCGCCGATGCTTGCGAAGCAGTGGCGTCAGCGCAAGCGTCTATAGCGGTTGCCATAAGTCGGCCAATTTGAAGCCGCATGGCGAACGTGTGCCTCCCGGACGCCTCGGAGAGGCGTCCCTACCTTAAGAATGGCCCCCTGCATTGTTCTTGCGACAGGATTCTGTTGTCTGGGGGTAGGGACGCCTCTCCGAGGCGTCCGGGGTGTGTGCATACGTCAGTTGCCACGGCTCATTGACAGATTCGATTTCAATTTAGGGATATTTTTGGAAATCGCTATATGTCTA
>JBAZHO010000075.1:0-7690 GCA_041652375.1 Opitutales bacterium
ATAGACTTGTAATGTCGACTCTTCCTACGTGTAAGCGCGCAGCCTATAGCGTTTTGCTGCCCGTTATGCCCCGTTTTCGAGGCCTGCGGGCAAGCGTCGGCCTCGCGGTGCCATGCCACAGCGGGTTATAGCGGCAGTTGAGACTCCGCCAGCGCCAGTTTTGCCACCCTTACAAGGTTGCAGGCGCTGCCCATGAACTGCGCCACAAAGTGCGTCCGCTCGACGCCTTTCCAGCGGCTCTTGCGGAAGTTGGCAAACGCCTTCGTCCAGCCGAAGGGCTCCATTTCCATGAGCACCGCCTTGCACATCCGCTTCATACAAGGGACGCCTCTCCGAGGCGTCTGGGAGGGGTACCATCTACAACCTGATATGGATGTAGGTGTATATGTCGGCGGCCTTGTCGAAGCCCGAAGAAGTCCGGGGCAGAAAAGTGCGGCTCGACTTTCAGGACCAGGCCCGCTTCGGGCGCTGCTGGGCACCAGCGCAGCACGGTATCAGGCTCATCTTCCTTATGCATTTCCTCC
This sequence comes from Opitutales bacterium, assembly GCA_041652375.1. Taxonomy (GTDB): domain Bacteria; phylum Verrucomicrobiota; class Verrucomicrobiia; order Opitutales; family Oceanipulchritudinaceae; genus Verruco-01. The sequence goes on from JBAZHO010000075.1 coordinate 525, forward strand.
ACGGGAGGGAAAATGGAGCGGGCGAAGAGATTCGAACTCTCGACAGCCACCTTGGCAAGGTGGTGCTCTACCAACTGAGCTACGCCCGCTTCAAGAAAGCCCGTAAGAAACCGTTTTAGTCCCTGTCAGTCAAACGGAAAATCATAAAACCGGATAAAATCGGGGATCGCCTGCCTTCAAGGCTCAGGCGGACAAGAAGGGATAGTCCGTGTATCCTTTGACGCCCCGCGCGTAGAAAGAGTCCGCGTCCGGCGCGTTGAGCGGCGCGCCCGTGAAAAGCCGTTTGGGGAGGTCGGGGTTGGCTATGAACTGCTTGCCCCATGCCACGGCGTCGGCCTCGCCGCGTTGCAGCAGCTCCGTCGCGGATTCCCGCGTAAAACCTTCGTTGACTATGAGGGCGCCGCCGAATTCCCGCTTGATCATCGGGGACAGGCGCGGCCTGCCGACGATGCCCTCGCGCGTGAAGATGAACGCGATGCGCCGCGCGCCGAGCTGACGGGCCACGTAGCCGAACGTGCCCTCCGGGTCGCTGTCGCCCATGGTATGCGAGTCCATGCGCGGGGCAAGATGCACGCCCACCCTATCCGCCCCGAAGACGGAGATGGCGGCGTCCGTGGCCCCAAGAAGCAGTTTGGCGCGGTTTTCCACCGGGCCGCCGTACTCGTCCGTGCGCCTGTTGACGGAATCCTGAAGGAACTGGTCCGGCAGGTAGCCGTTCGCGCCGTGGATTTCCACGCCGTCGAAGCCCGCTTCGAGCGCGTTTTCAGAGCCTTTGCGGTAATCCTCGACGATGCCCGGAATCTCTGCGGTTTCAAGGGCGCGGGGCGTTACGTAGGGCTTTTTCGGGCGAATCTGGCTGACGTGCCCCTCTGCGGCGATGGCGCTCGGGGCGACGGGCAGTGCGCCGTTCAGATAGATTGGGTCGGAAATGCGCCCCACGTGCCAGAGCTGCAGGACGATCAGACCCCCGGCCTCGTGAACGGCCTTTGTGACGGGCTTCCAACCCGCCACCTGTTCGGTGGACCATATGCCCGGAGTGTCAGGATAGCCGACGCCCATCGGCGTGACAGCCGTCGCCTCCGCGATGATCAGGCCCGCTCCGGCCCTCTGGCGGTAGTATTCGACCATCAGCGCGTTGGGAACCCGTCCGGGGGCGCGGCAACGCGTGAGGGGGGACATTACAACGCGGTTGCGCATCTGCAGCGCACCGATCTTCAACGGTTCGGATAGAGTGGCCATTGTTGTTTAGACGGTTTGATGAAGCAGGATATTCGAAAAGTTCGGCTTTGCGCGCAAGACATGACGCGGAATGCGTGTTACCGTAAACTTGAAATGCCGGAATAATAAGTAAAAAGGCAAATCTGCAACACGCGATACAACTGGAATGAATGGTGGAATTGACTATGTTATATCCTTTGTGGGATAGTAATGCCGTCCGCTCAACAGTCCCGCTGTTCCGTCGGGGTCGGATATGGTTCATTGGATCAGCATTTCTCCCTCCTCGCGGACTTTCCCAAATCCGTTCCGATAGCTTTCCCGTTTTGTAATTACGTGCGCAGCATAACAACTCCCCTTACCTGCAAGACCATGAAAAAAGCCTACTTCCTGATTCCCATCGCCGTCATGCTGAGCGCCTGCACAAGCACCCAGTACGACGTGCAGGTGACTCCCTCGACGGCCAGCCTGTCCGTGATGGGCACGCCACCCGCCACGTTGCTCAAGACGCCTGCCGGGGGCAAGGTGACAGTCCCTTCCGGGGACGCGTCCTACACGGTGTCCGCCAGCCTGCCCGGCTATGAAACCGGCAATTACACGATCCGTCCCGGCACGTCGCCCGCAGCGCCGATCAGGATCGATCTGGCTCCGCTTTTCCTGAAGAAATCCTTCAATTTCGACTCCATGCCGCAGGGCGCGCAGGTCATGATCGACGGCAAGGCCGTTGGCAGGACCCCGTTCACGCTGGAGGTCGAGTTCGCCCGCACGGGAGCCGCAAGCCCGTGGATAGGCAAGAAGGTCGAGTTTTCGCTCGCGGACTGGCAGTCCGAATCCGTCGCGCTGGACAGCTTTTCCGCCGCCTCCGTGAGCGCCAACCTTTCCTGCCTGCGTCAGGAACGCGTGTTCTCGGTGAAGGTCGTCACGCAGGACGCGCAGCCGCTGGGCGCATCGGTGTCCATCGACGGCAAGCTTCAGGGAAGCTCCCCGATGGATATCCCGCTGGTCTTCGCGCGGCCAGATAAGACCGCCCCGTGGCCGGTGTATTCCTGCTCCGTAGGCATCAAGGACGAATACAAGGAGCAGACTTTCAGCATCACGCGGGCAAGCCCGGACGTGATGACCGTGACGCTGGCCCCCGTGACCGAGATGGGCGTGAAGCGCATGTCCCCGGTTGTGCTCGTGAAGTCTCGCGGCGCGCAGCTTGTGATCGACGACGCGGAACGCATCGCGTCGGTTGACACCCGCGAGCGTTCCGGCACGGCAGCCGACCTTCGGCAGGTGACGGCCTTCCGCCGCGGCGAGCACCGCGACCCCGAGGTCAATTCCTTCACGATATCCCCCGACGGCCAGTCCGTCGTCTATGCCCTGACAGAGCAGGACGGAGACCTGATTTACAGCAACCTCTGGCAAGCATCGACCGACGTCGTCAGCGGCGCGCGCCAGCGCCTCACGACGGGAACGTATCTGGATTCCGTCCCGCAGCTCCCCGTCGGCGAAGCCAAGCAAATGCTCGTATTCCAGAGCAACCGCGGCTTGCGCGACAGCGTGGACATCTCCGCCATCAGGCTGATGGACGGTCGCGCCGTGGGCGGCATAACGCAGGTATCCCGCGAGGCCCGCTTCAACTACGCCCCCGTGCTGCTGCGCGAGGAATGGGAACTGTTCTTCGTGTCGATGGAGGATCATTACCCCCAGGCCATGCCGCAGATCAGCTACATGCGCACGGACGGTTCCGCGCCGACCTACCTGAACGAGTTCGGCTACGATCTGGCCCTGTCCCCCGACGGACGCCAGATATACTTCGTGCGCAAGGATTCCACCACGGGCAAGACCCAGATCAATTCCATCCCGATGGAAGGCTATCCGCTCACGCAGGTGATCGCGCAACCCGCCTTCAACAACGCGAACTGCTCCGCTCCGGCCATCAACCCGGAAGGCAACCTGATGCTCTTCGTCTGCGACATGGCGCAGGATGAGTCCGGCAGGCAAAATAACGACATATACCTGCTCAACATGGGCACAGGGAAGATCATCCCCGTGACCAGCAACATATCGGACGACATCGCCCCGGCATGGTCCCCCGTGGAACCCGGCGTGATCTACTTCCTGAGCAACCGCGGCGGCTGCTACAACGTATGGCGACTGCGCCTGACGGACGTGCAGTAAAGCCCCGGCACGCACGCGACACATTCAAAAAAGGCCCGTCTGGCAATCAGGCGGGCCTTTTCGCGCCGGATAGCCGGATGCCCCGGACGCCCCGCGCAAGACACGCCCTGCAGCAGAGGGCATACAGCGGGCATGAGAAGACCGATGCCCCGGACGCCCCGCGCAAGACACGCCCCCGCGCGGCCCGGAATACGCGCCCCCGCCCGATACTCTCAATGAAGACTTGCCTGACGCGCCCAAACGGCACATAGGTAACAACTCGTTCTTTCTGAATCGCGCCCATAAGCGAGCGATTCGGACCGCTTCAGCGGTTTTCGGCCTCGAAAAAGGCAGGGAACCAAAACATGGGGGTGTTCCGGAATTCGACCGTAAGTTGGTGCTCTTGATTGCAAGCCGGAGATGGTGGTTGGCTCCGAATAAACTTCCACCAAGCCATTAAAAGGCACCAATGAATACGCACTCGCGGCTTAACTAACGCCGTGACGTTTCACCGCCCACACCAGCCAAGTGGATGAAGCGACGCATGCTGGCATAGCCTGAATCCGGGCCTCCGGGTCAAAGGCCGTAAACAACAGGAGGATGGCCCAAGGGAAGCGCGCCGGAAAGCGTCCCAAAGGCGAGACCCAAATATCCGGCTAAGCTTGTAGAAGTCATTAGCTAAAGCTTTCGGGACGCGGGTTCAACTCCCGCCACCTCCACCAAGGGCGTTCGCGCCCTTGACCTGCCGATGCTGGCGCATCGGGAAGGGGCAATGCTCCTTACGGCGACTTCGTGCGCCTATCCCTTGAGGGGATTTATGCGATACTCGGGCCTTCTTCGGAAGGGCTTTTTATTGCGCAACTTACGAATGCCAAACGCATTGTGCGCAACTCCATCCGCGACAGATTCCGCCCTCTCGGGACAACTGGACGCGACTGGGTGTGAAGATTTTGCCTTAACTCTTTATTGACTGACATGTTAAAAAATCCCGACGCTGTTAATAAGTTTGGCAAGAAGTTGTTAGTAAATTCATCTTCCAATCAAGCGAACAAATGAGCATTTTAATTTTGTATGACGACAAAATACAAAAGAAATTTCTTGTCTGAAGTAGTTGCTCGTGTTGATTTCGCATTGCCCGTGGGCGAGTTGACTGCTCAGATACCTCCAGACATTTTTGAATCGGCAAGAAAATTTTTCCCCATAATTGAGCCAGAACGAGAAACAATTCAAGAAATTCAAATAGATAGTAAAGCAGATTTCGTTAGGAAAACCTCAGAACGAATTAAGTGGAATTTTGCAAACAACGACAGAACAAAGCGTTTGATAATTACTGATAGGGATCTTACGATTTCTCACCTTAAGCATGATTCATATGATAATCTTGAAAAAGAGTTAACATGTGTTCTTCCGACAGTTTCAGCCCACTTTCAAGATAATAAATTTAGCAGAATAGGGCTAAGGTATGTCAATTCAATTACGGTAAATCATCGTCCTGTACTGGAATGGAGTGAATTGATAGATTCTTCATTGATTGTAATTCCTAAAATCAATTATGGTAAAAGTGTTCCTATGGAAGAAGTGCTAGCAATGGCTTTTGGTGTTGTTGAATATAACTTCGGTTCGTATAGGCTCAGATTTAATTATGGGATTCATAATCCGGATTATCCTGCTAAAATTAAACAAAGAAAATTTATTTTAGATTATGATTGTTTTTCTGAAGGAGCATATTTAATAAATGAGATATCCACAAATCTGAATGATTATCATGCTAAGATTAACGAGTTTTTTGAGAGTTCCATTACGCAGGCACTAAGGGATGAACTCAATAAACATGAATAATTTTAGCCATATAGATACTAGATATCTATTAGGTGCTTCGACAGAACTACTTGTTACGCCTTCTTCGGGCAAGCAAATTGGCGCTCCAAGTCAATCGGTCCAATCCTCTCCCATCGAAGTAGAAACATCCAAATATGGAGATGGTAAACCGTACAGGGTGATAATTAGCGCAAAGATCAGCCATGATTAAAATTTCGAAAAATGATTTAGAAAGAGTTCACCAAGGAGATATATTTCGTAATGTTGAATATCTAGAGAATGTAACTGAACAGGATGGAAACTGTTTTATATCAAAAATTGTATTTCCATATTGTCTAGTGCTTACCCAGGATTGCGATTTGGCGCAAGATCATGATTATAGAAATAGTGACAGTAAAGGAGGTGATAAGATATTGATATCTGTTATTATTGCTCCATTGTATAATAATGAGCACTTTAAAGCAGGAGAACATTTGTCAAATCTTAAATTAAGGATGTCTCCAATCGCTTGGAAGGCAACGGAAGGGAATAATATTCGAAATAATCAGCATCCTAGATATCATTACTTTAAATTTGGTGACGATGTTGAGTTGCCCGATTCTGTATTAGATTTCAAACATTATTTTACAGTTAAGATTGATCAACTCGAAAGTATAAAAACAAAAGACTACATCGGTTCAGTTTGCGAGTTATATAGGGAGGATGTTTCGCATAGATTCTCAACATTTCTTTCTCGTATTGGTCTGCCGGATTAATGCCTACCCTATGATTGGCCCGCTCACTCTGGTAGAGTGGATATGATGGGAACTCGCAATCACTGCTTGGGGCCGCGGCAGATCGCACGATTTGAACAGGCTGCCTCGCTCTTGCCGGGCTTGGACCCGGGGGAAGTCTTCCGCTTCTACATTTGCCACACGCAGGCCGGGCGCACAACCGTCCCACTGGCCGTCTGGAGGCTCATACCTCTGGAATTGAAAATCCCTGTCAGCCAGTCGCAACAGGATTTGCCTCGCAAAAGTTTTGCATGCGCCGTTCGCAAGCATGATTATGTCCTCCTGCTATGAAGATAGTCCCCATTTTCACGCCGCTGATCGTTCTTCTCCCTCTTTTAGCGCTTCTTCCCTCTCCGAGCGACGCCTACGTCTATTACGAAGAGCATCTGTCGATAACGACGGAATGGTTCACCGTCCAGTGGCGAACAAACCGCCATGTGGAGTTCCCGGACGACACCGCCGCGTCTGTGGTGCAGTGTTTTGCGCCGGTGCTCGATTCGGTCCCGGACGAGGCGGCTTGCGTCCCCGTAGTCGTGGCTCCAGACGGCGGCCTCGCCGCGATCCTCAGGACAAGGGATGTCTCCGGGGCGATTCTCACCTCTAGCGCCGGCTACAACAGCTACGCGCCCGCGAAAATTGCCGCTGGGTCGGCATGGGGCCTGACGACGACGAGGCTTGAGTGCTACTTTCTTCGGTCGGACGTCACCGCCGTCGGCGACACCTCTCCCGCTTGTGGCTTCCGCATGAATGTCACGGCGATGCAGGGCCTGCTCGTACGAATGGCCGGGAGCGATGCGGACGACTCACCGGAGCGCGCTGGGCCGACGAGGGCGGTGGCGGACCTCGATATCGACAAGAACGGAAAGATCACCTCGATGAACGGCGTGGATAAGGCAGGGGAACTCCTCGTCCAGTTCTATCTGCGAAAATTCCAGAAAAGCATGGTCTTTACCCCGGCCACACACGACGGTCAGCCCGTCCCGGCAAAGCTCCGCCTCGTGGTCCGCGCGGGACAAAGGTCCGGCATTCCCCCAATCGGTTCACGAGATAAAACCGCATTTGAGAAACCCCTTCCCGTGCCGTGGCAGGGGCAGCCGCTTGAAGTCACCGCGTATCTGGAATACAACGGCGACGGAACGGTGGATACCGTCCGACTGCCAGACAGCCTCGACAAAACGACAGCACTAGCCCTGCTGCACCACCTAGCCCTCACGA
>JBAZHO010000076.1:0-7689 GCA_041652375.1 Opitutales bacterium
GGGAATCTGTCTAATATAGCGGTTGCCAAAAGTCGGCCAATTTGAAGCCGCTTGACGGACGCATGCCTCGCGGACGGCTCGGAGAGCCGTCCCTACCTTTAAGACGGTTATCGCATTGATATTCTTAATCCTAGGGTAGGGACGCCTCTCCGAGGCGTCCGGGGTGCGTGCGTACGTCGGTTGTCACGGTTCCTTGCCAGATTAGGTTTCTATTTGGGGAAATTTTTGGCAATCACTATATTTGAAAAGAAGATTTTCTGATTTTCTAATCCCTTTTTTATCCCTGCTTATCTGCGGAAAAAATTCTGGGTTCTATTTCGGTTTTCTTTTGGAAATCGCTATAAGTTAACCGACTTCTGCTCACATCGAAAATCTGCGAATGGAATCCCCGCGCCCGTACACGCAATGACGCCCCTCCGCTGTCGGAAGGGCGTCATGAGACGAATTGCATGTGCAGACGCTAGCGACTCGAAGACTCGCTGTACATGTAGCCCTGTTCGCCGTGTTCGTTGATGTCCAGTCCTTGGAACTCGACGTCCTGCGGGACGCGCAGGCCGACAAGACTGCGGACTATCAGGACGATCAGCCCCGTGGCCACGAGACTCAGCACCACGGTCAGAGCCATTGACTTGAGCTGCTCCAGCCAGAGCATGCTGCCGAGGATGTCGCCGAGGTTGCCCGAGAGGTTCGGATTGGCCGCCGAGGTGGCGAAGATACCCGTGAGCAATGCGCCTATGGTTCCGCCCACGCCGTGAACGCCGAAGGTGTCCAGCGCGTCGTCGTAGCCGAGCCACGTCTTGAGTTTGGAGCATGCCAGAAAGGGAACCACGCCCGCCACCACGCCCATGCCGACGGCTGCGCCCGGAGTCACGAAGCCGCAGGCCGGGGTGATGACGACCAGACCCGCGACGATGCCCGAACACATGCCCAGCACGCTGGGATGCCCCTTGAACATCCACTCTACGACGCCCCACGAGAAACCGCCCACGGCGGCGCACAAGGTCGTGGTCGTGAAAGCGTTGGCGGCCACTCCGTCGGCGGCGGCGGCGCTGCCGGCGTTAAAGCCGTACCATCCTACCCACAGCATGCCCGTGCCGACCATGCAAAGCACCAGACTGTGCGGCGCGAGCACCTGCCTGCCGAAGCCCATCCTCTTGCCCAGAAGAAGGCACAGAAGCAGCGCGGACCAGCCCGAGGACATATGGACGACGGTGCCGCCCGCGAAGTCGATCGAGCGGATGCCTGCAGAGGCATTCCACACGCCGTTCATATAGCCCGTCGCGCCCCATGTCATGTGCGCCAGCGGGAAGTAAACGAAGAACATCCAAAGGCAGATGAACAACATCACGGCGGAGTATTTCATGCGCTCCGCAATGGCGCCGATGATCAGGGCCGGGGTGATGATGGCGAACATGAGCTGATACATCGCCCATACACTGTGCGATACCCATGCGGCGTAGTCGCCGTTGGGCGCGGAGCCAACCCCGTTCAGGAAGAAGTATTCGCTTCCGCCGAGGAAGGGGCCGATGAAACTGCCCTCGAAGCTCCTGCCGAACACGAGGCTGTAACCGACGGCCCACCACATAATCGTGACCATGCCCGCGATGCCTATGCACTGCGCGAGGATGGACAGCACGTTCTTGGTGCGGACAAGGCCGCCGTAGAACAGGGCAAGGCCGGGCAGGGTCATGAACAGCACCAGCAGGGCCGATGTCATGATCCACGCGTTGTGGCCCGGACCGGGACCGGCAACGTTGCTTAGGCGTTGCACCTCCACGCTCTGGCCGGACGCGTCGGCCACCTGCACGGTTCCGCCGGGGGCGATGTTGTTGACGTAGGCTTCGAGGTCCGCCACCCGCTGTTCAAGCGTGGGAGACGGAGCAGGCTCCTGAGCGCCGAGATTCGGGGCCAGAACGCCGAAATTGCACACGAGCAGACACAGCACGGCCACAGACCGTGACAAGCAGCAGCTTCTCATCTTTATCGGGGGTTGATCGGGGTTTGATCGGGGGTTTAAAAAAGAAAAACAAGCAATATTCAGGCCACCGGTAGATACTTAGATATATATTGATCGAATCAGAGCATTCAAACAGCCTGTGCAGAAAAAGCGGAAATGAATGGTTAAAACGAAAGCAAAAAAGCACACAGACCTTGGCACCGTACGCGTAATCTTGCTCATTGTCGCGGCCCTGTCGCTCCTGATCCTGCTGGCCCGCCCTTGGATGGCGGACCCCGTGCCACCGGAACAGGCTTGGCAGAAGGCCACGGCGCTGGGCCTGCAAAGCGGCATAGACCCGCTGCTCATTTTCGCCATCGCCTGCGCGGAAAGCAGTCTGGACGGGCACGCCAGCAGCGCGAGGGCGCGCGGGCTGATGCAGCTCTCGCCCGCGGCATGGGAATCCGTCTCGAAGCGCCCCTTCAGGGAGGCTTGGAAGTGGCAGCGCAATATGGAAGAGTCCGTCAATTACCTCAAGCAGATCAAGGACCGGCAACAGACGGCAGGGCACTATTCATGGCCCGCGCTCGCGGCTGCCTACCGCTACGGTCCCAATGCCGTGCAGCAGGTGGACTACGACCTTTCGCGCCTGCCGAGGTCCACAAACATCATCTACAAGGATCTTCTGGCCGGGAAAACCCCCAAGCTGCCCTTCCCCGCCACCGCTAGGCCGATCATGTCCGACTGGCCGCCCCCAGCGCCGAAAGCGCCGCTGCAAAAACCGGCGGAAACGCTCCCCGAGCCGGTCGCCCAGCCGCCCGAACCGGCAATTCCGCAAGCGGAACCGACAATTCCCGCTCCGCCGCCTGCATTGACAGATAATCAGCTTATGTTAAAGTGAACGTTTTTTCGCGGAGGCAATAGCCGCGAGTTTCTCAACAAATCCCGATACGACAATGGCTAACGCCGATAACACTGAAAAACCCTCCTGCAAATGCGCTCCGAAATACATTTATGACTTCGGGGTCAAAACTGACGGCAGCGGCAAAATGAAAGCCCTGCTGGGCGGCAAAGGAGCCAATCTGGCGGAAATGGCCCGGATCGGACTTCCCGTCCCTCCCGGCCTCACGATCACCACAGAGGTCTGCACCTATTTTTACGCCAACGGACGCAAGTATCCCGAATCCCTTGAACAGGGGGTGCGCGATTCCGTGGCGGGAGTTGAGGCGCAGGTTGGCCGCAAGTTCGGCGACAGTTCGGACCCGCTGCTCTTTTCCGTGCGCTCCGGCGCGCGCGAATCCATGCCCGGCATGATGGACACCATCCTGAATCTGGGCCTAAACGATGCCGCCGTGCTCGGCCTTGCCAACAAGACAGGCAACCCGCGCTTCGCGTGGGACTGTTACCGCCGCTTCATCAACATGTACGGCGACGTGGTAATGGGCATCCAGCCCCGCAGCGAGCACGAGCACGAGCCTTTCGACGCCGTGATGAGCGCCTTGAAAAAGGAGCTTGGCGTGGTGCAGGACACGGAACTGAACGCCGAAAACCTTCAGGAACTGGTGCGGCGCTACAAGGCGCTGATTCTGGATCGCACGGGCAGCGAGTTCCCGCAGGACCCGTACACGCAGCTTTGGGGAGCCGTCGGAGCAGTGTTCCAGTCTTGGAACAACGACCGCGCCAAGGTCTATCGCCAGAAATACAACATACCTTCCGAATGGGGCACGGCGGTGAGCGTCCAGACGATGGTCTTCGGCAACAAGGGAGACACGAGCGCCACGGGCGTCGCCTTCACCCGCGACCCGGCCAACGGCAACAAGGTTTTCTACGGCGAATATCTGGTCAACGCGCAGGGCGAAGACGTGGTGGCGGGCATCCGCACCCCGCAGGCCATTGCGAAGATGGCCGCGCAGATGCCGGAAAGCCACGCGGAGCTTGAAAAAGTCCGCGCAAGGCTGGAGGAGCACTTCCGCGACATGCAGGATTTCGAGTTCACCATCGAGGAAGGCAAGCTCTACATGCTCCAGACGCGCAACGCCAAGCGCACAGGCATGGCCGCCGTCCGCATCGCCTTCGACATGGTGTCCGAAGGCCTTATCGACAAGCGCACCGCCGTGCAGCGCATACCGGCGGACTCCATCACAAGCCTGCTCGCGCCCACTTTCGACGATGCCGCGCGCAAGAGCTCCAAGCTGCTCTGCAAGGGCCTGCCCGCAGGCCCCGGAGCCGCATCGGGCCGCATCTGCTTCAGCGCTGGCGGGGCCGAGGCCCGCGCGCGCGCCGGGGACAAGGTAATCCTCTGCCGCATCGAAACCACCCCGGAAGACCTTCGCGGCATGATCGCCGCCGAGGGCATCCTGACCAGTCGCGGCGGCGTATCCAGCCACGCGGCACTGGTCGCCCGCCAGATGGGCAAGGTCTGCGTCTGCGGAGCGCACGAGGTGCAGATCGACTACCATCACAGCACGCTCACCGTCGGCAGGGACGTGCTGCGCAACGGCGACTACATCTCCATCGACGGAACGACCGGAGAGATATTCCCCGGTCGCGTCAACACGGCCCCGTCGGAGGTCACGCAGGTGCTCGAAGGCCGCTTGGCCCCCGAAAAGAGCGAGACCTACCGCATTTTCTCCGCCATCATGGAATGGGCGGACCAGTACAGGCGCATGGATGTGCGCGCCAACGCGGACTCGCCCAGTCAGGCCAAGAGCGCCATCGCGCTGGGCGCACAGGGCATCGGCCTTTGCCGCACCGAGCACATGTTCTTCGAGGGCGACCGCATCGACTCCATGCGCGAGATGATCCTCGCCACCGACGCGTCCGAACGCTCCGCTGCGCTGGCCAAGCTGCTGCCATACCAGAGGGACGACTTCTACGGCATCTTCATCAACATGGGCGGCAGGCCCGTCACCATCCGTTTGCTGGACCCGCCGCTGCACGAGTTCCTGCCCCACGACAGCGCCGCGCGCAACGCGCTGGCCGAAAAGTTGGGCATGAACTCCGAGGTCATCGCCGACCGCGTCAACTCCCTGCATGAGCAGAACCCGATGCTGGGTCACCGCGGCTGCCGCCTCGGCGTCACCTTCCCGGAAATCACCGCCATGCAGGCCCGCGCCATCTTCGAGGCCGCCGCACGCTGCGTCAAGGAGGGCGCCCCGCTGGAAGTCGAGGTCATGGTGCCGCTGATCGGCTTTGAAAAGGAGCTGGCGGATCAGGCCGAAATCATCCACCGCGTGGCCGCAGACGTGATGAAGGAACAGGACGTGAAGTTCGACTACCTCGTCGGCTCGATGATCGAGGTGCCGCGCGCGGCCATCCGTGCCGGTTCCATCGCCCGTCAGGCACAGTTCTTCAGCTTCGGCACCAACGACCTCACCCAGACGACCCTCGGCATGAGCCGCGACGACATGGGCAGCTTCCTGCCCGCCTATCAGGACAAGGAGATCCTCGGCAACAACCCCTTTTCCAGCATAGACGTTGAAGGCGTGGGCCAGCTCGTGGCAATGGGCGTTGATCGCGCGCGCGCGACGAACCCGAAGATCAAAATGGGCATCTGCGGCGAACACGGCGGCGACCCGCTTAGCATATTCTTCTTCGACGAGGTGGGGCTGGACTATGTGTCCTGCTCCCCGCCGCGCGTCCCCGTGGCGCGTCTGGCCGCCGCTCAGGCGACGTTGCGCCGCGAGGCAGCCCTGATCGCCGCCAAGTAGCAAGCAGCGCAGCGGCTTCCCGTTGCGCGAATCAATTCAAAGCCCCGCGTCCCGAAAGGGATGCGGGGCTTTTTCATCTATCATTATGGCGATTTCCGAAAGAAAACCGAATACCCCCAGAATTTTATCCGCAGATAAGCAGGGATGAAAATGGGATTGGGAAATCAGAACTTCTTCTTCAATAATCTGCGGAAATCCCTGCTTATCTGCGGATATAGCGGTTGCCAAAAGTCGGCCAATTTGAAGCCGCAGGACGAACGCATGCCTCACCGGACGGCTCGGAGAGCCGTCCCTACCTCTAAGACGTTGATGCGCAATCTGTTGGTAGGGACGCCTCTCCGAGGCGTCCGGGGCGTGTGCATACGTCGGTTGTCCCGTTTCTTTGCCAGATTAGGTTTCTATTTTGGGAAACTTTTGGCAATCGCTATAAACTCTTCGTCTGCAATTTCGGCGGACTTTTGAAAAACGCTATAAGTCAATATTTCCGACACTTTTGTGCGGCCTTTGACGGGACTGGATGTAAGATGGTATGTGAGCGCCCGCCATTGGGGCGTGTCTTCGCAATCCGAGGCCTTGCTTCGCAGGTCGCTTTCCCTTCACCCCGAACACAGATGAAAAAAGTTTCACCAATATCCGACTACGATATGAATCCTTCAAAAGCACCCATCGCTATCATCACGTTAATCGTCCTTGTCTTGGTCCTGATCGGCATTTCGTCGTCGGCCTTCACGGTCGTCGATCCGGGCAACCGGGGCGTCATGGTGACGCTGGGTTCCGTCAGCCCCGATGTGCTCCCGGAGGGCGTGCATTTCAAGATGCCTTTTGTTACCAAGATCGATCAGGTGAGCGTCCGCACGACCAAGATCGGCTTTTCGACGTCTTGCTACTCTTCGGACTTGCAGCAGGTGAAGGCCAACATCGCCGTCATTTACGCCATCCCGGAGGACAAGGTTGTGAATATTTACCGCAATTATGCGGGTGATCCGTTCAACCAGTTCGTCAATCCGTTGGTGCAGGAGGCGTTGAAGGAGGTCGCGTCGAGTCGTTCCGCCGAGAGGCTGGTCAAGGAGCGCGAGGCGATCAAGATGGAGGTCTTGGCCAGCTTGCGTAAGAAGGTCAATGGGCTGGTCACAATCGTCGATTTGGCTATCGAGAACTTTGATCTTTCCACCGAGTTGGAGCGCGCAATCGAGGCCAAGATGGTTCAGGAGCAGGATGCCGCCAAGGCGAAGTTCGCCCAGCAGCAGGCCCAGATCGAGGCCGAGACAGCGAGCATTCGCGCCGAGGGCGAGGCCAATGCCATCCGTATTCGCGGCGAGGCTCTCAAGCAGAATGCGGCTTTGATTTCTCTCCAGATTGTCGAGAAGTGGAATGGCGTGACCCCGACGACCGTAGTGATCGGTAACGGTTCCGAGGGCAGCGCAGCCAATATCCTCCTCCCCATCTCCAAATAGGCAGGGCGGGCAGGGCGGAACGCCCTGCACCTAAGATGCTTGCGCATCTTGAAGGGCGATGCCCTTACGGCGACTTCGTGCGCCTATCCCAAGAGGAAGGGCTGCGCGTGCATATTCAAGGGGTAGCGATGCGCAAGCATGCGTAGGGGCGAAGCCCCTGTGAGATGCGCAAGCATCTCGGGTGCAGGGCGCGTCCGCCCTGCCGCCCTTCCTAGTCGAGATACATGATGGTCAGTTTGCAGCCCTTGGCGGCGAAGCGGGAACCAAGGGCATCGATATAGCGACGCGCCTCGGCCATTGCGGCTGGGGCGCTTATGCGCCTGCGAGAACGCGGCAAACCACGCTGCACGGCCTCCCGAAGCCCGCTGACCACAAGCATCGACTGACGACAACCAGTCATAGGCTTAAGCCCGTCGATAAGCTCCGAACGCAACCACAACGGCTCGTAAGAACGCGCGCGCAAATTGACATGGAACATGCTGAAAGACTCGCCCGGAGCGCCCCTGCGCGAAGCCAGCTCCACGGCCTTGCGCATGAACAGATCAAGCGACGCCGGGGCGCCCCTATCCCCCGCCAGAACCAAGTCGAT
>JBAZHO010000077.1:0-7663 GCA_041652375.1 Opitutales bacterium
TCGAAGGGCTGTCCGTCATCCTCGATCTGTATCAGCACCTGGGTGTCGGTCTTCCAGAGACGCATTTCTATCCGGTGCTGGGCATCATCTGAGAAGGCGTAGGAGACCACGTTGATGAACCACTCCTCCAGCGCGAGGTTCAGGGCCATGACGATGGCCGGATCTAGCGCGAGGCTCTCGCCAGCCGCTTCCAGCCACGAGACGAGCACGTTCAGGTCCTCCTTGCGGTTCGCAAGGGCGACGCAGGTGTCCGGGCCGCGATCCGGCAGGTTGGGCAGGGGGTCTAGGGCGCGGGCCTTGCTGCGCACGGCCAGCATCGTGATGTCGTCGGACTGTTCCTCCCCGTCGGCATGCGTGCGCACGGCCTCCGCGATGGCGCGTATCATTTGCTGCGCCTCGGACTTGTTGTGGGCGGCGGCGATCTCCCGCAGGCGGTCCTCGCCGTACATCTCCTCGCGCGGGTTCATCGCTTCGGTGACGCCGTCGGTGTAAAGGAGCAGCATTTCCTCGTTGCCGAGGGTAAGATCCATGTTCTGGTAACGCGCCCCGCACATTGCCCCCAGTGCCGGGCCGGGCTTGCGGCGGATGTACTTGGTCATGCCGCTGGGCGTGATGACAAGGGGCGGGTTGTGCCCGGCGTTGGCAAAGGTGAAGTGCCCGCTGCGCAGGTTCAGCACGCCGCAGAAGGCCGTGATGAACATGCAGCTCTCGTTGTCGGCTGAGAGTTCGTCGTTGACCATCGTCAAGGCCCGCGCGGGGTCGCGCACAGCCTGCATCGTGCTCTTGAGCAGGGTCTTGCCCACGGCCATGAGCAGGGAGGCCGGGACGCCCTTGCCCGACACGTCGCCTATGGCCACGTAGAGGTGGTCCTCGTCCAGAAGCGAGAAGTCGTACAGGTCTCCGCCCACGTCGCGGGCCGGGTCCAGAAGGGCGTAAAGGTCTAGGTCCTTGCGGTTAGGGAAGGGCGGGAAGAGCTTCGGCACGATGCCGAGCTGAATCTGGTGCGCGATCGCCATCTCGCTGGCAATCTTCTCCTTGGCCGCCGTGGTGGTCGTAAGTTCCTCGATGTACGAGCGCAGGTCTTCGCGCATGCGGGCGAAGCTGGACGCCAGACGACCGATTTCGTCCCTCCGGCGGGTCTTGGGCATCGGGGCGTCGAAGTCGCCCACGGCCAGTCTTCCCGCCACCGCCGCTAGCTCGTGCAGGGGGCGGGTTATGGAAAATGCCACGCCGATCGACGCGCCGAGCAGCAGCAGGGCGCCAGCCAGACCGATCATGAGGTTGATATTGTTCTGCCGGCGCAGCGGGGCCAGAACCTGTGATTCTGGAATGGTGACGGCGAAGGCCCATCCCGTGAGTGGCACAGGGCGGTAGTAAATGTAGAGCGGAGCGTCGTTCGCGTTGCTGCGGTACACGTCCATCCCCGCCTGCCCGGACAGCAGTTTCCGGGCTAGAGCCATCAGGCTCGGCTGCGGTTTTTCGAGCGACCCAAGGGATTCGGCTATGCTGAAAATGGTTTCGCGCATTTCAAAATCCCGCACCGGGTGCGAGATATACACGCCCTCGTCGGACAGCAGGAGCGCCATGCCGGACTCTCCTAGCGGCAGGGCGTCCAGCATCTCGCGTATTCCCTCCAGAGACAGCTCGCAGGACGCGACTCCATACAGGTTGCCGTCCGTCAGGAATACCGGGACTGTGTAGGTGACGGTTGTCTTTTGGCTCTGATGGTCGAAATACGGCTCCACCCATCCTGCCCGGCGCATGTACAAGGGCAGGTAATACCAGTCGTTGATATACTGGCTTTCGCTGTCTTCGGATTCGTTTACTTTCACGACGTCCCCGTCGCGGAAGGCGTGCAGGATGGTGAAAGGCCTGCCGGGGATGGCGTCGGACAGAGCCAGCGTAAGGCCGTCGATTTCGGGCTGCTTTTCCAGCATGCTCCTGAGCCAGAAAGTGGCGGAGTCGCGGTTTAGGTCGCAGTAATCAAGGCTTGTGGCGGCCCCCTGTGCGCAGGCTTCGACGCGGCCAAGCAGATCGTTGATCCGGTTTACGGCGGCCAGAGTAATGGCTTCGCCGTGCTGTTGCTGCTGATGGATCAGCAGGCGGCTTTGCGTCAGGTGGCTGGAAAGCATCACGGCGGCAAGCACAAGGCCGGCCCCGCCAAGTATCAGTATGGACAGCCTCCATACAAGACTTCTGCTAGGGCTCCACATCTTGCGCCTCCTGGTCCATCACAAAGTCCGAATACGCCGGAACACTGCTTATCGAGCCGCCTTTTTCGAGCAACTTGCAGGCGGCCATGTAAGATTTTTCAGACAGTTGCCCCACGGTCCACCGGGCGGCCCCTTCGGGAAATACCGAGGCGAGAATGGCGTCCAGCATCCAGCGCATATGCGTGCGGTTGCTGGGCAGTTGCACCTCGTTCACGCGTTCCATCACCGCGTCGAGGGCTTCGTCCTGATGGTTCTTCGCGTAGCGCCAGCCTTCGATGCTCGCGCGGGCGAACGCGCGGCAAATCTGCGGGTTGTCCGACACCATGTCTGCCGTCGCGTAAATGCCGTCTTCGGGCAGGTCCACCCCGTACTGCCATAGCGGGAATACGGTCAAATCTTCAGGATCGACACCGTGTTGCAGCAGCCAGTGATACTCGTTGTAGTGCATGGCCGAGCAGGCGTCCACCCCGTGGTTGATGAAAAGGGACAGGGAGTAATACTGGGGCAGCACGCGCATCTTGATGTTGTTGACGTCCAGAAAGGTCATGAACGGCAGGCGGAAGTCGTCCTTCCATACGGTCATGCTGCGTCCGTTGAGGTCATCCGGCTGAAGAATCAAGGCTGACGCCGCCTTGTCCGGCTTTTTCCATGCGACGACCTCGAAGTTGCTGCGATTGATGATTTGAGAGACTAGGACCAGCGGCATTCCTCCTTCGCGCTTTTCCAGCGCGGTGGACAGCATCGTGGTGCAGAACTGGGCCTTGCCAGCGGCCAGCATCTCGCAGGGGCGCACGTCGGGTCCGCCGCGGATGATCGTCACGTCCAGCCCTTCCTTCTCGTAGAAGCCCTTGTCCAGAGCCATGTAGTAGCCCGCGAACTGGGACTGATGGTCCCACTGGAGCACTATGGACACGGGTTGGAGCGCTTGTTTTTCAGCCGCGTGCGTCTGCGCCGCGACGGCCAGTAACGCAGTTGTGATAAGTCTGGTGACTCGCATGGAATGCTTCGCGGTGGGAAGTTGATTTGAACGCAATCAGACAGGCTCGGGCAGCTCGCCGGTCACGCCGAGCAGGGCGTCCAGACCGGACTCCGCAAGTATCTTGCGCACCACCGGGGACGGGTTCAGCACGGCGAAAGCACCGCCCGGCACGCGGGCCGCGCCCTTTGCGGCCAGAAGCAGGGTGCGGATCCCGGCGCTGCTCATGTATTCCAGCCCGGAGGCGTCGGCGGCGATTTTTGGGTTGTCCGCGCTGATGCAGGCCAGCATGGCTTGCAGGGTCTGGTCTGCCGTCAGGGCGTCCAGCCGTCCCGATAGGTTGACGACCAGCCATCCCTTGATCTCGGATGTGCTGATTTTGATGGAAGAACCCATGATGTCAGGGGATATGACAGCCCTTTGGCGGAAGTGGGAGAAGGGCCAACTTTACGTCACTATCAGTCGGCATTATGACGCCTCCGGTCAAGGAGAAAGAGGCTCCGGCGGCACGTGGTTGCGCATTGTCCGCTCCGGGGCGCGGTGGCGTTGCCCGTGCCATAACTGGTATTCGGAGGGCTGGGGGCTGAATGCCTCGGCGTTGGCCGCGACGCGCAGCAGCCAAGGGCTTGCCGCAAGGGCGCGGGGCAGTTCCGCAAGGTCGTATTCGAGCAGCCGCGCTCCGGCTGGAAGGTCTTTGAAGCGGCGTTGAGGAATGAAATACAGGGGGCGGGGCAGGGCGGCCAGTTCCGCTTCGTCCAAGACGGCGTTCGCTGCCGAAACTGCCTCGCAGACGTTGTAGCTGCCCCGGCGGAAGGGCGTGGCGATGTGGAAGTCGCCCCCGGTCCCGCGCAGGCGCAGTATGGCCGCCATTGCGGGCAGGCTGCGGTAGGCCAGCAGGGGGACTGCCTGCATCCCCGGAACTGAGCGCCATGTTTCGATGCACATCGCCGCCACGCGCAGGCCGAGCAAGGCTCCGGGCCCTTCGCAGTGTATCAGGCAGCGCAGTTGCGCGACCTTTAGCCCGGCGCTTTTCAGCGCAGCCGCCAGCAGGTCCGGCACGACGGACAGGGCGTCGCCCTGCGCGTGTTCGAGTGCCAGCCATGTCCCGCCGGAAAGAATCCCGGCGTGGATGGACGGAGTGCTGGCGTCCAGAAGCAGTGCGGGGGAGTCGATATCGGGAGTCATTTCCGCCTCCAGAACACCGCGACAGGGGCCGGAGCGCAAGCAATCTGTGCCTCGTGGCGGCGGCCTGCGCAACATGGTTCCGCCTGCCTTGCGGAGAAAGCGGTTGCCAAAAGTCGGCCAATTTGAAGCCGCAGGACGAACTCATGCCTCCCGGACGCCTCGGAGAGGCGTCCCTACCTTTAAGACGGTTATTGCATTGGCATGCTTAATCTTATGGTAGAAACGCCTCTCCGAGGCGTCCGGGGTGTGTGCATGCGTCGGGTGTCTTGATTCATAGACAGATTCGATTTCAATTTCGGGATTCTTTTGGAAATCGCTAGATGCATCGGCGAAAAGCTGCTCTCTCTGGCATGGGTATTGCTCCATGAGTTGCCGTAGTCGGCAGCGGCACATTCTTCCGCGTGCCGACGTCCGGTGCGGGAGGCGAAAGGAATCATGATGGAAGCACTATTGGCAGTCGGGCTGTTGAACGCGGGCCGCGATCTTCTTGGCGGCATTGTCAACGCCGTGTCCAAAACGGCCACGGATTCCTTCGATCAGATCCTCAAGACAGAAAGCGCCAAGGCCGGAACATCCACCGCGGCGCTGGACGCGGGGTCGCTTAAAATCAAGATTTCCCAGCTCGGCAAGAGCCTGTCCGCCACGCCGGAGGTGCGCTCCTTCATCGGCGCGGACAAGAGTTTCAGCGTTCGTCCGGACGGCGGCGGCTACGTGATCGAGAGGGCGGACGGCCTTGAGATGCGCCTGCCGAAGGACTCCGTTGCCGAGAGCTTCGCGCGGGACTTCAACGCCTGCAACGTCGCCTCGGCCCAACTGGGCGGCAAGGGCTTGCCCGCGTCGTCGGAATGCCGGTGGCTGGTGCCCGTCGAGGCATAGAGCGTTTGCCAACAGTCGGCCAATTTGAAGCCGCAGGACGAACGCGTGCCTCCCCGGACGGCTCGGAGAGCCGTCCCTACCCCTAAGACGTTGATGCGCAATCTGTTGGTAGGGACGCCTCTCCGAGGCGTCCGCAGCGTGTGCATACGTCGGTTGTCTCGGTTCCTTGCCAGATTAGGTTTCTATTTCGGGATACTTTTGGCAATCGCTATAAATACTTTTGTTCCCGTAATCTGTGGTTGGCCTATTTTGGTTCTCTTTTGGAAACGACATGCCTCGCCAGCGAGGCGGGCGGGTCATCCTTTTGCGAAGAGCACTATGCGGTTGGAGTTTGTTCCGCCGCTGTTGTTGTCCACTCCCCAGCAGTTCGCCGTCTTGGTGAAGTTCTGGCTGTTGACCATCACGAGCACGGGCTTCAGCCCCGCGCTGACGCCGGCCCGTAGCACGGCCTCCTCTAGCGACACGCTGCCTTTGCGCACTTCGCCTACCTCGAACGCCACATGCCCGTCGGGCTTGAGGAGCTGCCGCAGCACGCCTAGGACGCGCCCGATGAATAGCTCCCAGTCCCCGGCGTCCCTGAGCTTTGTGATCGGGACCGAAGTCGCGTCCACGCCGCAGAACCAGCAACGCAGCCAGTTGTCCCCTGCATAATCGACAATGTCCAGAAAGGGCGGCGACGTGACCACTAGGGACACCGAACCGAGCGGCAGATCGGGAAGCGAATCCGCGGGCGCGGTCAGAAGACGCGCCCCTGCCCCAGCGTCCCGGAGCGTGGACAGCGCATCCGCAGCTTCCGCGCCATCGCCGGAAAAGTCCGACATCAGGGAGCGGCTCTTGCGCAGAATCAAGGCCCGCACGTCGCGCGGCGGCGGAACTTGCGCCCGCTTCTCGTTGATCTTGCGTTGGGCGCGCACGGACGTGGCCTGATTCGGCGGCAGGGTATAGACGGAAAAGAAACCCGGCGAATGCCCCGTGAGACGATTCAGGGCCACCATGCGTATCCACGCGTCGATCCCGTCCAGCGCGTCGCCCCGGTCGAGCAGATACTCGCGCAGACGGCAGACGGCGCGCAAAGTCCCCGGATGGTAAAAGGCGAGCAAGTCCTCCGGCTCGTCGCGCGCGGGACTCTCCAGATCCAGAGACTCCAGCCTTTGCCGGACGGCGTCCAGCGGCGGCGGATCTAGGCGCGGAGCCAGCATCAGGCGGCTCAGCGGGCTGATGTCCGCCCCCCACGGCTGACGCCCGGCAAGGGCCGCCTCAAGAGGCGTGGTGCCCCTTCCCATGAAGGGGTCGTACACGATCTCGCCCGGCTTGGTGAGCCTGTCGATGAAGAAACGCGGGAGCTGAGGCTTGAAGCAGGCGCGGTAGGACACCTCATGCAGACTGCTGGCCTGTCTCTGCCGGGCGGTCCAGAATTCGTTCGTAAGCCGCAGCACTCCGTCGGGTCTGCCGGGGCAGGGATCGGTCTGCACGAGGGTGCGCTTGCCGAAAGCGTCGAATCCTCTCAATTCCTCAAGAATGGACGCGGGCTTGGGATCCCAGCGGAAGCGAAGCTGTGGATTGTCCAAGGGACTTATCCGAGCTTGGAAATTTCGACCCTCATCTCCGCCACGGAAATCAGATACAGGGCCTCGATGTCGGTCGCGGACTTGATGAGCGCCTCCCTCGGCATCTCAGCCTTGGAACCCTGCTCGAAAGCGCGGCAAAGCATCGAAAGCCGCAGCAAACCGAGGTTGGCGCTGGCCCCGGCAAGGGCGTGGGCTATGCGGTTGCACTTGTGGCGGTCCACGTCCGATGAAGCCTGATGAAGCTCAAGAAATTTTGGCTCGGCCTCGCCGGTAAACAGATCAAGAAGTTCCACGAGCATCCCGGATGCATCGTCTTCACCCGTCTCAACGAGCATGTCGAATTGTTCGCGGTCGATCAAGGGAGAGTCCGAAAAGTCTGATAAGGCCATGAGTATAATGCATTAATAAGTGAAAAGCATATGGAAGAGGCAGGGCGGCAAACAAGCCCTCGGAACAGCATAAGTTTACGTCAAGCGAGTGTTTGGGCAAGAAATAAAGACTTAATAGATGATCCCATCATCCCGCCGCGTCACGCTGCTTGCCCTCGCGCCGCGTACGAGTAAATTACGAGCCTGTCCTGAAGAAGCGCGGCGGCATGCGCAACGCCGCCGCGCCCGACGACCGCTTCCAACACCATGAGACTGCCTCGAAAAATCGAGAACGCCATCGCAGACTTCCGCAACCTGCCCCGGCCCGGAGACCACGAATGGGACCCCGGCTCAAAGAACTTGGGCAGCCTGATCGAAGTGCTCATGGAGCGTTACAGCATCGGCAAAGAGCGGCCCGAACAGATGATCATGGCCAACTGGCGCGACATCGTGGGCGAAGCTGGTGCGTCGCGCTGC
>JBAZHO010000078.1:0-7651 GCA_041652375.1 Opitutales bacterium
AATACGACTGGTGCAACACCGGCACGCGCAGGAAGCCTACGCCACCATGCGCGACGGACTCTTCACCGCTGGCCGTCCGGTGGTGTTCAGCATGTGCGAATGGGGCACGAGCAAGCCTTGGAACTGGGCCGGGGACACGGGCCACCTATGGCGCACGACGGGCGACATCATCGACTGCTTCGACTGCGAAACCCGCTGGTCGCGCGGATGGAAGAAGATCGCGGACTTTCAGGCCACCAACGAGGAGCTGATCAGGGCCGCCGGACCCGGTCACTGGAACGACCCGGACATGATGGAAGTGGGCAACCCCGGAATGACGATTGCCGACAACCGCGCCTTGTTCAGCCTCTGGTCCATGATGGCCGCCCCGCTCATCGCGGGCAACGACGTGCGCAAGATGGATGACGAGGTGCTCCAGATTCTCATCAACAAGGAGGTCATTGCCGTCGATCAGGACAAGCTCGGCAAACAGGGCGCCCGCTTCTACGCCGACCCGCGCCAAGAAATTTGGGTGCGCGAGCTTGACGGCGGCGACTGGGCCGTGTGCGTCATGAACGTCACCGAAGAAGCGCGCGAATGCTCCGTCACATGGAAGTGGGTCGGCGGCATGCTGCCGCAGAAGGCTGCCATCCGCGACCTCTGGGAGCACAAGGACCTAGGCTGCACTCTGGAACAGCCCTCGGTTACGCGCACTCTGGCCCCGCACGACGTGATGATGTTCCGCCTGAACGTCGTCAAATAGGCGCATTGTCTCCTTGCCTCCCCCGGTTCATGCTGGCGGGCAGACGTCCCGGACCTCATACACCGACGAATGAAACGTATTATCTTCCTTATACTTATGATCGCTTCAATATCCGCAAGAGTGTCGGCGGACTGGCAGCAGTTTGATATTCTGATTTTGGCCGTGCCGGACCAGTATCATGCCGACATCATTCCCGTCGCGCTGGAATCCTTCAAGAAGCTGGCCGCGCAGCATCAGTTCGGCATGAGCTTCGAGACCGATGCCAAGGCGCTGGAGGGCGACCTGTCGAAATACGACGCCCTCGTGTTCCTGAACACCGGCCCGGCGATGCTGACGGAGCCGCAACGGGAGAACTTCAAGAATTACATTCAGTCCGGCAAGGGCTTCGCGTCCCTGCACTGGTCGATGGGCTACGAAAAGGACTGGCCCTGGTACGCGCGGCTTGAGGGCAGAACCTTCTTGATCCACCCGATCATGCAGTCCGCCGTCGTGAACGTCGCGGACCGCGACTTCCCGGCCACGATGGCCATGCCGGAACGTTTCGTGTGGTCCGACGAATGGTACGTCACGGCCTCCGTGCCGGGAGTGGAAACGCACACGTTGTTGAACCTTGACGAGAGCACTTACGACCCGACGTGGATATGGCCGGGGAACGAGTGCGCGGGTATGGGCAAGGACCATCCCGTGGCCTGGTACCACACGTTCGAGGGCACGCGCGTGTTCGTCACCACACTCGGCCACGTGCCGGAGATGTACAACGACAGGCTGCTGTTGGACCACATCTACGGCGGCATCTACTGGGCAGCCACGGGCCGTGGCATCCCGGCTGCGCACGCGAAGTCTGACGCGTCTGCACCAGCAGAATAACTTGGTGGGGGTGTTTTATAGTGGTTTCGATCAACATCTGGACATTCTCCCATAGCGCCAACGGCGCGACATGAGATAGCCCGGGGTAGAGCGAAGCAAACCCCGGGTAAACGAAATAAAAAATACATTCTGGAGCGCTGCAAGCGCGGCCCTCTTTCCGCATTACAGGCCAGAAGGCCGCGCCTGCAGCGCTTGGAAAAATACAAATGTTTGTTTTTCATCATACCTAGGGTTTGCCCTAAAAGGGCTGCACCCTAGGCTATCTCATGCCGCGCCTTCAGCGCTTCAAGAGAACAGTGCCGAGTCGGGCCGCCTTCAGCGCTGCCAGAAGTGTCCACAAGTCAAATGGAACTACTATAAGGGGCTTGCCGGTCTTGCATTATTGATGGAGCGTCGATAATCAGAACGGCTATGAATTCAGACTTGCAGTGGTTAATTTCCCGTTGGTTGCCAGTTTTGTTGGACACCCTCAGATGGCTGATACTTGCCCTCGGTTTTGCGGTCTCTCTGCGAACATACATTCGACGAAGGAATCTGGCATTTCTTATGTTTTCGATCTATTTAGCCGCGCCAGCCGTCTTCTGGGGCATGCATAAGCTGTCCGAAATGAGGAAATATGAAAGGCCTGTTTACTCGGTAGAGGCTGATGTCAAACCCAGTGCTCCATTGAATGTTCGTGTGAATATGAACTTTCCGTTCTTGGAGATGATTCTGGTTTACGGCATCTGCCTGCTTGCAAGTAAGTCGGAGGAACGCCGGGACGGGATTGGCCCGACGCAATAGAGCTCGTAACAAGTTCGTGGGCATCCCGGCGGCGCATGCGGAATAGCCATATTCCGGCGCAAGTCCGGCTTGCGATGCGGGAACGCTCCGGTTAAGTTGCTCTCACTGGTGCTCTTAACATCTTCTCAAACCCCAGCGGCGCACTGAAATGAAACTCCGATCCATTTTCGCGGCCTTGGTCGCTCTCTCCGCCATGTCCCAATACGTTTCCGGCGATGTGATTCTGCCAGCCATTTTCGGCGACCACATGGTGCTTCAGCGCAACGCCGAAGTGACCATATGGGGCTACGCCAAGCCTTACGAGACGGTGAGCGTTTCCCCCGGCTGGACCGAGGAGAAGCCGTTCGTGCTCGTGGGGCGCGACGGCAGGTGGGCGATCAAGCTGCGCACGCCCGACGCGGGCGGCCCGTACTCCGTCACCGTGCAGGGCTACAACACCGTGACGATCGACGACGTGTTGATCGGCGAGGTGTGGCTGTGTTCGGGGCAGAGCAACATGGAGTTTAGCTCGGACTGGGTGCACAACTTCGCCAAAGAAGTGAAGGAGGGCCAGCGCCCGGCCACTTTCGACCCCGACAAGGAAGTGAAGAACATCGACGCGCAGATCGCGGCGGCGGACTACCCGCAGATGCGTTTCTTCACCGTGGGTTGCGTGACGGCGGACGCCCCGCAGAACGACCTCTACGGGCACTGGGTGGTATGCACGCCGGACACGATGAAGGGCTTCTCGCTCGCGGGTTACTACTTCGGGCGCAAGCTGCACACGGAACTGGACGTGCCCGTGGGCATGATTAACAGCAGTTGGGGCGGCACTCCGGCGGACGTGTGGACGCCTGCGGACCTCATGGCGTCCGACAGCGTGCTGAACGATTTCACGGCCACCCGCGACAAGGAGACTTGGGGCCCGTACAAGCCGGGCGTGCTTTTCAACGCCATGATTTATCCGCTGATTCCGTTCCGCATCGCGGGCGTGATCTGGAATCAGGGAGAGGAGAACGTCGGCCTGAACCGGGGCGACGAGGTTTACGCCCGCATGTTCGCCACGATGGTGAAGGGCTGGCGCGAGCACTGGGGCTACGACTTTCCGTTCTTTTACGTGCAGATACCGCCCTACCGCTACGACGCGGAGAACCCGGCGGCCTTCCGCAGCGCGCAGCTACGCGACCAGCAGCGCAAGGCCTTGGCCATGATTCCCGACAGCGCGATGATCGTGATCAGCGACGTCGGCAACGTGGAGGACATTCACCCGATGGACAAGCTGTCCGTGGGCGAACGGCTCGCCACTTGGGCGCTGAACCGCGTTTACAACGTGAGCGACGAGATTCCCTGCGGCCCGCTTTACAGCGGCATGAGCCTAGAGGGCAACGCCTTGCGCGTCAGCTTTGAATACGCGGCGGACGGGCTTCAGTCCATAGACGGCAAGCCGCTGACGGATTTCCAGATCGCGGGCGCGGACAGGGTGTTCCATCCGGCCACGGCTGTGATCGACGGCGAAACGGTGCTGGTGTCCTCCCCCGATGTGCAGGTCCCCGTCGCGGTGCGCTTCGCGTGGACGAACATCGCCCTGCCGAACCTTGCCAGCAGCGCGACGGGCCTGCCAGCGTCCACCTTTCGCAGCGACAACTGGCCGCTGGAATAGGCAGTGCCTCAGTTTGATGCCAATCCGGCCTGATCATTGCATTTTATAGCGGTTGCCAAAAGTCGGCCAATTTGAAGCCTCAGGACGAACGCGTGCCTCCCCGGACGGCTCGGAGAGCCGTCCCTACCCCTAAGACGTTGATGCGCAATCTGACAGGTAGCATTCTTACAGGTAGGGACGCCTCTCCGAGGCGTCCGGGGTGTGTGCATACGTCGGTTGTCCCGTTTCCTTGCCAGATTAGGTTTCGATTTTGGGAATCTTTTGGCAATCGCATTAAGCCCCAAGGGGGCGGCATGAGATAGCCCGGGGTGGAGCGAAGCGGAACCCCGGGGAAACGATGTAAAAAACACATTCTGGAGCGCTGCAAGCGCGGGCCTCTTTCCCCATGACAGGCCGGAGGGCCGCGCTTGCAGCGCTTGAAGAGAAGAAAGAGGGGTTGTTTTCATCATCATTCCTAGGGTTTGCCCTGAAAGGGCTGCACCCTAGGCTATCTCATGCCGCGCCTTCGGCGCTTCAAGAGTGCGATGCTGTTCCGGTTCGCGCTTCTGACTTCATGCTGAGTTGCGCCCGCTGGAATAGGCGGCTTTCCCGTTGACAGGAATCTGAACAAGCCCGACATTTTGCCGCTGATATGTTGTCGCGCCTTCATGTCGCGGTGCTGGTCGCCGTTGCGTTGTTTCTGCTCGGGGCACGGGCGGAGCAGGCGCGTCGTGTCGCGGCGGGCGGCTCATACGCGGCATCTTGCGGGACTGCTTGCGAGTTCGTTTCGGCAGGCTTCGACAATTCGCCGCAGGGTCCGCTTCCGAACCCGACCAGACGTCTGCTCAAGGCCGCTCCCTTCCTCGTGGTCGCCTTGCTGCCTCGCCTAGCAAGGAAGGCGATGGTTCCGCCCTACGCAAGGGCATGGCGCCTGCACGCGGCCATCCGGCAGGTTTTGAGGTGCGACGTTGTCTCCGGCAGGCTGGGGCTGCCCCCTCGAGCGTTTTAGTCCTGAAAAAGGGCAGGGCAGCCGCGCCGTCTGGAATATGACGGGCGCAGGCATGGCCCACGAACCGCTTTGGGCGGCGTCGGCGGGCTGGCCCTTGCATTGCAAGCGTCGCGCGGATGCCGCGCATCCGTGTATGGCGACGTCCGGGGATGCCGTATCGCGTTCCCGTTCCTCTGGAAATTCAGTGATCAAAGACCGGGTAATCAGACAAATTTTCAAACACATGACTCTTTTACACAGAATCTGGACCGCCATCGCCAACAGCACGATGGACCAGCCGATAACGCCGGAAAGTCTTCGCCAGACATATTCCGAAATGAGCAGCTCGCAGTTGAACACGCTCAAGGAGAGCGAACTTACCCCCGTTGCAAGGGAGGCGTTGAGGGCGGAAATCAAGGCCCGAAGCATGAAGAAGGCCCAGACGGCCTGAATGCGGGCGCGGTAGATCGCATCGCCCGGCGGAAAGGCGTCGCCCTTTCCGCCGGGCGGCTTTGCCGGAATGCCCGGGCTGAAGCCCGCCGCGTCCTCAAAAATCCAAATTTAGCCTTGAATTAACCGCCGCTGCCTAGCGCCCGATGTCCTGCTGGCAGAGGACTTTGAAGCCGTGGGCGAACATCACCTGCGAGGCCAGATCGTTGTCGTCCACGCAAAAGACTATGCCGGAGCGCCCTCTTGGCCGCATGAGGAAGGGATACAGGTAGAAGATGTTCAGTTCCGCTTCCGCCAAGGTCGCGCAGACTTGGGAAAGCTGAAGCTCGTTTTCGATTTCGAGGGCGAACACGCGGTGCTCGCAGAACGGGAAGCCCACGTCTTCCAGCACGCGGCGCGCCTGTTCCGGGTAGTTCACGATCAGGCGGAACAGCCCGCCTTCGTGTGTGTCCACGGTGCTGATGGCAGCGATGTGCACGCCGTGGGAAGCGAGTACCTGCAACAGTTCGTTGAGCTTGCCTATCTTGTTCGAGGAGAAGACCGAGAACTGAATGACGGGCTCATAACGCTGCGGAGTGGCCAAATCCATCTTGCGGGAGAAACGGGGTTATCGCTTATGATCGGGAAAGGGGAAGCCCTTGTTGCGGAGCGGGCTTTTTGACGACTAGACAAGGGCGCTGTACTGCGCCGCATCCAGAAGATCGTCCAATTCCGCCGGATTGTCCAACTGAACGCGAACCATCCAGCCCTTGCCGAAAGGATCGCTGTTGATGAGGTCCGGGGAGTCCTCAAGCGCCTCGTTCACGGCGATGATCCTGCCGCTGGCGGGCATGTAAATATCGCTGGCTGCCTTGACAGATTCC
This sequence comes from Opitutales bacterium, assembly GCA_041652375.1. Classification (GTDB taxonomy): domain Bacteria; phylum Verrucomicrobiota; class Verrucomicrobiia; order Opitutales; family Oceanipulchritudinaceae; genus Verruco-01. The sequence continues at coordinate 6,312 of JBAZHO010000078.1, forward strand.
ACCACGCCCAGCGCGTCCCCGGCGCTCAACGAGACGCCGACCTGGGGCACATCGACGAAGGTGACGTCGCCGAGCGAACCCTGCGCGTAGTCCGTGATGCCTACCGTGGCCGAACCGTCCGCTTCCGGGCGCAACCACTCATGATCCTTGGTGTATTTGAGATCTGCTGGCACTTGGCTCATTGTGCAAAGCAAACTCCAAATGCCGCCCGGACGAAAGAAAAAACGCTCGTCCGGCGAAAGAGCGCGGGCCGATTCCCAGCGCCGCGCAGCCCCCCGGGGTCCCCGCAGGCGAAGGCGAGCGATAAATATTGCCCGATGAGGCAGAGCGAGCATTATTGAAAAGCACAAGGGGGCCGTCGCGCGCCCCGCGACTAAGTCCCCGTCTCAAGGAACGCGCAACATGAAACTGCGCCACGCAATAATCGCCGTCACGCTGCTTGCATCGACTCTGTTCGCCGCCCTGCCGATCAATCCCGTCCCCGTCCAGACTGGGCAGGACACGGTATGGGTGACGGCCAGCGGCAAGAAATACCATCGTCAGGACTGCCGCTACGCCAAGACCGCCACGCCCACCACCCGCGCCGAAGCGGAGGCCAAAGGCCTGACCCCGTGCAAAGTCTGCAAGCCCTAGCGTCGGATTGCGCGGATTGGGGGCCGCGCTGGCATGGGCCTCGTTGGTCGTGGTTGATGCGCGCCTGTCGGTTTTGATATGCCCTAACGGAGGGGCGCGGGTTGACAGGCGGGGGAAATACTGCTGAATTATCATCGTAGAGTGCCGTATTTATTTGTGGTCGATGACCTTAGTTGACCTTGCGTTTCGGTTTAGGCTTCCGTGCATGAATCCGGGCGATGGCAAACATTCTGCTACTTGATGATAATCCGGTAGCTCAGAAGGCCTTGGCGGGTATTCTGGGCCGGGCAGAGCACAGGTTTGCCGCAGTGAACACCGTCGAGGAGGCGTTCCGCTTCATCCTCGAAAACGTGGAGGTTGACCTGCTGATCATGGATGTGCGCCTGATGCACAGTGCAGGGCAGCCCCTGAACATGCTGCGCCTACTTCGGTCGAACAATTTCTTCAAGTCGATGCCGGTCCTTGTCTATACGGGCGTCACGGCCAAGGAGATCGTCAAGACGGCGCTGGCCTTGAGGGTGCAGAACTATCTCATCAAGCCGTATTCGGACGAGAAGATTTACACCGAGATCGGGCGTTCACAGGAGTGGGGCTGGATCAATTCCCACTTTGACGATCCGCGCACCTTCTGCCTGCAGATGGGCCTGAGCATGGACGCGTGGAGGACCTTGCTGGAGGGCTTGCTAAAGCAGTTGAACGACATCCAG
>JBAZHO010000079.1:0-7647 GCA_041652375.1 Opitutales bacterium
GACTCAGGACTCGCGGCGTCGAAAAAGCCGATGTCGATGTAGCGCACGCGCCCCGTGCGGGCGGTGTTTGCCGGGACAAAAAGCGGGGCCTTGGGGATGCCCGTGGCGTACGTGAAGTCCGCCGCGAAGCCGTCAGGGGCGCATTCGTCCCCCAGCCCGGCGGGCAGATCCACGGCGGCGCGAAGCTCGATGTCCATGCCCGCGGCCAGCGCGAACAGTTCCGGCGCAGGCGCGCGCAACGGCGGGCGCATGCTCATCCCCAGCACGCCCTCGATGCAAATTTCAAAGGACTGCCCGGCGAGGCTGCCCGCAAGCTCCGCGCTCCACGCGCACACGACGGCCCGCGCCCCGGCGGCATGTTCAAGCTCCTCAAGCGCACGGAGCGCAAGCGGGCGCAGAGCGTCTCGACCGTACACCAGCACGACCGTGGCCGTGGCGTCCGGCAGCTCCCCAAGCACGCGGCGGGCGGACAGAAGAGCGTCCCCCGCGTTGTGCCCCGTCCCGCAGAGGACGAGCGCGCGGAAGGCCCCGGCGGCGGGAAGCGGGCGGATTTCCGCAAAGTCCCTCAACGCCGCCAGCGCGACGCCGTCCCCGGCCCTTCGCATGGCGGCCCATGTCGTTGTCTCGTCGCCGCGCAGAAGGGCCTCTTCCCAATCGGCGGCGGCGGCGCAGGTCAGAACGGGATGCAAAAGCGGCATGGTAAGGGCAGCGGTTGATCAGCCTTCGAAAGGAATGTCGGTCTCCACGTCGGCGGAATAGTCCACGCCGTCCACGCCGAAGCCGAAGAGCTTGAGGAACTCCACCTCGTAGCCGGTGTAGTCGCTGCTGTTGCGGAGGTTCTCGGTGCTGACGCTCTTCCAGAGCGCGGCGCTTTCCTTCTGCACCTCCGGGCGCATCTCCCAGTCGTCCATGCGCACTCGGCCCTCCTCGTCGAACACGGGTCCGTCCGGGCCGCGCAGCTTCTCGCGCAACAGGCGGTCCACCTGCTCGATGCAGCCCTCGTGAAGGCCGTGATCCTTCATCACCTTGAAAAGTATGCTTATGTAAAGCGGCACGGCGGGAATGGCGCTGGACGCCTGCGTCACCACGGCCTTGTTGACGGAAAGGAATGCCGAACCGCCGATTTTCTTCAGCCTGCCGTCGATGCTGCGGGCCGTCTGGAAAAGGTGCTGCTTGGCCAAGCCGATCGTGCCGTCGTGGTATATCGGATACGTCACCTCGGAACCGATGTAGTCGTAGGCGACGATCTGCACGCCCTCGGCCAGAAGGTCGGCGTCCTCAAGCGCCCTTGCCCAAAGGTCCAGATCCTCTCCGCCCATGACCTTGGCCGTCCCCTCGATCTCCTCGTCCGTGGCGCAGTCCACGTGGATATCCACCACCTGATGATTGTCGGTGTCGAGGTGTTTGGCGTCGAAACCCGACCCGATGGGCTTGATCACGCTCTTCCAAGTGCGCCCCTGCGGGTCCGTGCGGCGCGGGGATGCGAGGCTGTAAACCACCATGTCGAACTTGCCGCCCATCTTCTCCTTGGCGATCCTGATGGCCTGATTCTTGATGTCGTCGCTGAAAGCGTCGCCGTTGATGCTCCACGCGTCCAGACCCGCCTTGCGGGCCTCGCGGTGAAAGGCCGCCGTGTTGTACCAGCCCGCGCTTGCGGGCTTGTCGGCGGAACCGGGCCGCTCATAGGCGATGCCGAGCGTCCGCGCGCCGCCGCCGAAGGCAACGGCAATACGCGTGGCCAGACCGTAGCCCGTGCTCGCTCCTATGATGAGCACGTTCTTCGGCGCGTCGGGGATCGGGCCGCCGACTTTGACCTTGGCCATCTGCTCTCGCACGTTGGCCGCACACCCTTCGGGGTGGGCGGTGACGCACACGAAACCGCGTATTCGTGGTTGGATTATCATTGCTGGGAAACACAACATGACGGCGGAATCCGCAGATGTCAGCGAGAAAGTAACCCTGCCGAAAAGACATATCGCACGGACAGGTCACGCGGATTCGCGGACGGGTTCTTCGCGCCTGCAGCGCGGCGGCGCGGGCAGATCCACCGTAAGCTCCGTCATCGCCGCGCGCAGAAAACGCGAGCATTCCTCACGGTCTTGAGGCAGTTCTTCCGGCAGGATGCGCCGCACCCGTATCGTGACCTTGGAAAAAGGGTGCGGCAGATAGAATCCGTCCCACGAATTGAAGCGCTTGCCGGCGTGAGGATTCGGGCATGCGAGAATGACCGGCGCGCGGGAGAGCAGGGCCAGAACGGAGGCCCCGTCGTGAAAGCTGTAAATGGGTCCGCGAGGCCCGTCGGGGGTTATGGCGACATCTTCGCCCGCCTTGAGCAGGTTGAGCAGATCGCGCATGACAGCCATTGCACGCTTGCTGCTGGAACCGCGACAGACCCCCAAGCCCAGCATCTCCACAAAGCGGGAGATCAAAGCGCCGTCCCTGCTCACGCTCACCATGGCGTGAATCTTCCGCCCGCAGCGGAATTTGTGGATCAGCGCGGGGGATATGATGATGCGGTTGTGCCAGATCACGAACAGATGCGGGACGGAGCTGATCCCGAGCACCGTCCGTTCCTCGTCGCTTATGCGGAAGCGGACCGTGAAAAACAGCAGCTTGTAAACAAGCGAAAGAAGCCACAGAAGCGCCACCCGCCAACCGTGCACATGGTTGATTGTTTCCGTGCCTGACGCTTGTGATCCGTTGTCCATGATGGGTGCATGCGGAGCAAAGCATCCGCGTGCCGATCAGGCAAGCCGCCAGACGCCTCCATCTATAGCGATTTCCAAATGAAAACCAAAATAGTCTAACCACAGATTACACAGATTACGGGAACAAAAACAAAAGTATGGAACCGCAGATAAACGCAGACATACGCAGAATTTAAGAATAAGAAAATTCTGTTTTTATCTGCGTAAATCCGCGTTTATCTGCGGTAAAATATTCTACCGCATCCTTCTGGCCGGAGCCAGCGCCTTGGCGGGAATGTCTTCCTGTTCGATCTGCGCCTTCATCTTCAGCCCTTCAGTGGCGCGGACAATGAAGCTGAACGCGGGATACGAAACCCAGCCCAGAAACAGGCCCACCAGACACATGAACGCCGGGGCAAAGAGCAGGAAAGCAACGCTCGTGGGCACTCCGGCAATGATATCTTCGGGCAGCATGGAATGGAAATCGTCGCTGAGGAAGCGCCCGGCGAACACCATGCAGCCGATGGCCACGCCCCATGCCATCCCGACATACGAACTCAAGAGGACGTATGAACCGTGACTGATTGTTTTGATGATGTTGTTTTGCATCTCTAGCATATGCCGTTTGAACAGGCTTCCGCCTGAGCGCGCGTTTTTGCGTAATGGTTTGTGCAGCAAGATGCGGGCCACACGGCCCGCAGCGAAGGGCCGCGGACGGGACATTGCATCATAAGATGCATGCATTGCCTTACTTAAGAAACATATCCCTCCGCATCTCGGCGCGTCGGCATTCCGATGTGTATCAAGCGCAGGAGCATCCGCAGGGGACAAATATTCCTCATCTTGCCGAATCACTGCACGCCAAACGCGGGCTTCGGGAGGGACTTCCCACACTATGCGCCAGACCGGGCGCCCGCTTATCCCGCGCAGGCGATGCCGTCGGCGGCTTCGTGTTCTTCGGCGAAAACGCCCATCACGCGGTATTTCGCGTAGCGCCGCCGGAGCATCTCGTCCACGGGAACCTTGCACAGCGCCGCGAGGTTCTTCGATATGGCCTTGCGAAGGGTGTCCGCCGCCGCATCGGGGTCGCTGTGTGCGCCGCCGAGGGGTTCGGGAATCATCTCGTCGGCAATCCCCTGCTCCACCAGTTCGTGGCCGCCAAGACGCAGTGCCTCGGTGGCTCTCTCCGTGAATTCGCGGGAACGCCAGAGAATTGCCGCGCAGCCCTCCGGGGGAATCACGGAGTAGTAGGCGTACTCCATCACCATCAGGTAATCCACGACGCCTATGCCAAGCGCGCCGCCGGACCCGCCCTCGCCGATGATCATGCCCAAGGTGGGCGTCTCAAGCATGGACATTTCCATGAGGTTGCGGGCGATGGCTTCGGAAACGTGGCGTTCCTCGGAGCCTATGCCCGCGAAGGCGGCCTTTGTATCTATGAAAAGTAATACGGGCAGACGGAACTTCTCGGCCAGCTTCATAAGGCGCAGCGCCTTGCGGTAGCCCTCCGGGTGCGGCATGCCGAAGTTGCGCGCGAGGTTCTCCCGCGTGTCGCGGCCCTTCTGCTGGGCTATGATCATGACCGGGCGGCCCTCAAACCAAGCCGTGCCGCCGATCATCGCCTGATCGTCGCCGAAGTTGCGGTCGCCGTGCAGTTCCTGAAAATCGTCGAACAGGGCGTTGATGTAATCCAGCGCGTAAGGACGGCGCGGATGTCTTGCCACCTGCACGCGCTGCCACGGCGTGAGTTCGCCGTATATCCTGCGCAAGGTGTCGTCAATGCGCACGCGCATGGCTTCCATTTCAGGCCCGACGCTGCAACCGCTCTCTTCCGTAAGACGGACCATTTCCTCGAAGCGTTCCCTAAGACGCTGGACAGGCTGTTCAAAATCGAGGGCAAATGCGGGCTTGTTGGATTTCTCCATGATTTAAAAGACTGAATTAACTGAAATTCGTTCAGATAAAGTGCGTGCGCTCGGGGTATGGATTAAACTGATGGTCGGGTTTTTTCGCCCTGATAGTTATCCCACTTTGCGGACCGATGTGCAAAGGAAAAGGACTAACGCGGTCGCCAAGCCATGCCACAGGCCGCGTAAGGCTCAGGAGAATGCTATTCATTGCGGCGTTATGCAATGGCTTATGGCCCGCGTTTGCCGCCGCGCGAACCGATGGAAGCGTCACTCGCGGCCTGCCGACGGGCCGGAAACGCTCATGAAATCATGCCCGCGCCCTCGCCAGCGGTGGCGGAAAACACGCTGGGCCTCACGCCCGGGTAAATCTTTTCGAACTCGTCACAGACCCTTTGCGCGTCCGCCTCGCTGAAGTCGTCCAACGCAAGGGCCATCGCAGCGCCGCCGAAACCGCCGCCCGTGAGCCTCGACCCCATGACGCCTTCGCAGCGGTCGAGGATTTCCACAAGCGCGTCCAGCTTGTCCGTGCTGTTCTCGAAGAGGCATCGTGAGCTCTCGTGCGACGCGCAAAGCAGGCGGCCCACTTCCCCGGAGCTTCCGCTTGAGAGCGCCTCGCCCATTGCGATGACGCGGCGGTGCTCCTCGCAGACGTGCAGGGCGCGCATGGACAAATTGACGGGCAGAGTTGAGCGGCGCACTTCGCGCGGACTCACCGAGGCCAGATTCGGGGCCTTGGAGCCTGCGGCGCGCAACAGGGCGAAGGCGTCCATGCACTCCTTGTGCCGCGTCGCGTAGAGGGAGTCCACGAGCTTGTGCTTCTCCATCGTGTTGAACACCCAGAAGCGCAGCCCCCCCGGCATGGGGATGGTGGAAAATGTTTCGCTGGCGCAGTCGATGCGCACGATGGCGTCCTTCTGGCCGAAGGCGCTGACGCCCTGATCCAGAATGCCGCAGGGCATGCCCACGAACTCGTTCTCGGCCTTGCGCCCGACGCGGGCCAGAGCCGCCTTGTCCAGCGGGTAATCAAACAGGCTCGTGACGGCCCATGCCGTGGACAGTTCCAGAGCGGCGCTGCTGGAAAGGCCCGCGCCGCTGGGAAGGCTGCTCCGCACGAACATGTCCAGCCCCCGGTCCATCGGCATGCCGTGTTCGCGCAGTGCCTTTATGACGCCCAGAATGTAGTTGGCCCACGAAGAGGAACCGGAAAGGGGATGAATGTCCTCGATGTTCGCGGCGACCGGCTCCTCGCCGTGCGTGGTCGCCATGCGGATGACGCCGTCGGAGCGCAAGGCTGCGCCCACGTCTATGCCGCGATCCACCGCCACGCCCATGACCAAGCCGCCGTTGTAATCGGTATGGTTGCCGATGAACTCAATGCGACCGGGAGCGCGCGCACTTGCCGCTGGTTTGTATGCGTATGCCCGTTCGAATGATGCTTCCATTCTTGAGTTGAAAATAGCGGGAAGCATGGAAAAAACGCTACAAAAAAAGTCCGCCCCTTTGACGGGCGGACTTTAAACAAAAAACTGACGAGCTGTCCGAGATTACTTGGAGCTTTTCAGACCGGCGCCAGCCTTGAACTTGACTGACTTGGATTCCGGGATGTCGAGCTTTGCGCCAGTGCGGGGATTCACGCCGACACGAGCCTTGCGAACCGCGACAGAGAAAGTTCCGAAACCGACGAGCTGAACGCTCTTTCCGGCCTGCAAACTCTGCTTGACGGCTTCGATGACTGCGTTGACCGAGTCTTCAGCCGCCTTGCGGGTTGTGGTTTCCTTACCAAGAATTTCTTGTACAGCAGCTACCAGACCTGCCTTGTTGATGGCCTCATTTTTCATGCATTCGTCTCCGATGGGGTGTGTGAATTGAATTACAGCGTTATTATCTGGGGTAGATGAGAGCTTCACTGCTTTCGGTTCATACGAAAAAGCCTGCCAGCCCGCTTTTCAAGCCAATTAACGGTCTTTTTGGATAGCGGCCCGAATATCTGTCAAAGAAAAATGAAGAAGCGCATTGAAACACGTAAAAATGACTGGAAATGGCTTGACGAAGCGGGAAACCGTCTGACCGGACCTGCTTGCGTGCGCATATACGTCGCCGTTTGTTCTGGCGCGGACGCCGCATAAGAAGTTTTCTTGTTTCAAGCACCAGTGCAGACCCCCGAAAAACAAGCCGCATCCAGAATCCGCATCCTGCCGGACAAGGTTGCCAACCAGATCGCCGCCGGAGAGGTCGTGGAGCGGCCCGCCGCCGTGGTCAAGGAACTGGTGGAGAACAGCCTCGACGCCGGGGCCACGCGCATAGACGTGTATTTTGAAGACGGCGGCAGACGCCTGATTCGCGTGGAGGACGACGGCTGCGGCATGTGCCCGGACGACGTGCTGCTGGCCCTTGAACGGCACGCGACGAGCAAGCTGCGCGACGCCGCGGACCTGAACGCGATCCGCAGCTTCGGCTTCCGGGGCGAGGCCCTGCCGAGCATCGCCAGCGTGTCCCGCTTCACCCTGCGCAGCCGCGCGGGAGGCTGGGCCGAAGGGACGGAAGTGACCGTGAACTCCGGCCACGTGAGCGAACCCCGCGCCGTGGGCATGGCGGGGGGCACGCGCATCGAGGTGGCGCATCTTTTCGAAAGCGTGCCCGCGCGACGGAAGTTCCTCAAGAGCGACCGCACGGAGTCCGCCCATATCGCGCTCTGCTGCCGCCTGCTGGCCGTGGCGCACCCCGGCGTGTCCTTCTCTCTAACAGAGAACGGGCGCACGGTGTTCCGCAGCCCCGCCTGCCCCGGCCTTTGCGAGCGCGTGGCGGAAGTCTTCGGGCGCGAGCTGGCGGCTGAACTAAGGCCCATCGAGACGGGCAGGCCCGGTCTGCGCCTGAGCGGCCTGATCTCCCGCCCCGGACAGGGACGGGCGACAAGATCGGAACTGTTCTGGTATGCCAACGAAAGGCCCGTGGAAAACCGCATCCTGAGCGGCGCGCTGCTGGAAGCGGCCACGGGCTTCATTCCGCGCGGGCGTTTCCCGGCGGCATTCCTCTTTCTGGACATCTCGCCG
>JBAZHO010000080.1:0-7640 GCA_041652375.1 Opitutales bacterium
GGTGAAGCTCGTCAGTCCGCCCGTGCCGGTTTCGATCGTCAACCTCGTGCTTCCGCAGTGGAACGGGATACTCTTTGATGATTTACCCCTCGAAAGCGTTCTGAAGGTCTCCCTTCTCATCGAAACCGACGCCACCGGCAAACTCTCCGACGTGAAAGCTCAGGACACAAACTGGAATGCCTTCGCCGAACGAATCAGTTCTCTAGTCCGCAAAAAGGTAGTGTATGAGGTATCCTACGACGGCAGGCCCTCCCGCAGCACCACGACCTTCCTCCTTCGCCTCTATACGAGCAAAAAGCCCATCGATTCCAAAAACTGGTAAGAGATCAAAGCTCCGCGCTCTGTTATAGTAGTTTAGGTCAACATCTGGACAGTCCCATAGCGCCAACGGCGCGACATGAGAAAGCCCGGGGTAGAGCGAAGCAAACCCCGGGTAAACGATTTAAAAAATACTTTCTGGAGCGCTGCAAGCGCGGCCCTCTTTCCGCATTACAGGCCAGAAGGCCGCGCCTGCAGCGCTGCCAGAAGTGTCCACAAGTCAAATGGAACTACTATAGCGATTGCCAAAAGTTTCCCAAAATAGAAACCTAATCTGGCAAGAAAACGGGGCAACCGACGCATGCTACAAGAACGTCGATCGCACCTTGAACACGCGCTCTGTCACCTGCTGCCGCCACAAGGTGCGCTCCTTTCACATACCCTCGGAATTGAAATTCTATCAGCTATAGCAAATGTGTTTCACATATTTCGCTTGTGAATGACTTTGCGTTTTCTCATAACTCACACATTTCACGTAAGCATTTTCTTTACAGATTATGAGTGCGATCCATTTCTCCGGGCACTGTTCATTACGTTATGCTCCTGCCGCCCTGATTCTGGCTTCAGCCTGCATCTCCCAGCTTGTTGACGCCGGTGATTACGACACTGGTGCCTACATCGACGCCACCATTACCACAAACAGCAGCTACGACAGCATTTTTGTCGGCGTTAGCTCCTCGCTCACGATCACGGCGAACGTCAACGTCACGTCGGGTGATGTGACGGTTTACGACAGTAGCGCCCTGTTCGTGAAGAATCCCTCGGGCATCCTGACAATCATGGACGGTTCGCTCTATGTCGGCTTCTACGACGTTTCCAACCGCGTTGAGGTATCCAACGGCGGAAAGATCATCTGCTACGGCGATGCATTCATCGGCTACAATGCGACCTCAAACCGCGACTGGATAGCAGTCACCGGTGGTTCGGTATTCAATGTCGCCGGTCAAATGTACGTCGGTTACACCGCCGCTTACGGCGGTGACAGGGTCACAGTCGATGGCGCATCCCACATGTCCACGCAGGGCTGCGTCATCGGGTATCAGAGCTACACGACGCAGTCCAATGAGGGAGACTATGTAAACATCACGGGTGCAAGCAGATGGACCGTGGATACCGGGGGCATCAAACTCGGGTACAACCCCGATGTCACAAGCTCCTCCACCAACATCGCCAACGGCAACTACCTTGCCATATCCGCAAACTCGATGGTGACTTCGCGCGGTTCGATCATCGTGGGCGGCCCGTATTCAAAGGACAACTACATATCACTTTCGGGTGTCGGGTCCGCGCTTTCGAGCCAGGGGAACCTGATCGTGGGCGAGACTGATGTGCGCAACCACATCGACATCGGCGCGGGCACAAGCGTCCATGCGGACGGCACTCTCTACATCGGCAAGGGCCTCGCCTCTGGCGGAGGCGGCGGCAACTGGGTCTCGGCAAACGGCGCTTCCGCATCTTTCACAATCGGGGGCGACGCCCACCTCGGCGTCTTCAACTCGAACAACTGGCTCGAAGTGAAAAACGGAGCGTCCGCCAGCATTGGCGGCACACTTTACATGGGCGAGGGCAACTCCTGCACGAACAACGCAATAACCGTTGATAGCGGCTCCAGCCTGACAACGGGTGCGGCGTACATAGGTTACTCAAGCACGAGCTATGACAGCGTGACGGTGGACGGGTCCGGTTCGACGTGGAACGCGAACGGCATCTACGTGGGCTACTCCGCCGCGTCGTGCGGTCTGGGCGTGACTGACGGCGCGGTCGTGAACGCCGGGGCGGGTCCGATCTACGTCGGATGCACCAGCGGCTCCACCGGCTACTCAGTCCTCGTATCGGGCGCGGGCTCGCGGCTTGTCACGACCTCAACCCTCAGCGTCGGGGACAAGACCAACGGGAACTACAACAACTACAACTACGCGGGCAGTTTCGTTGTCTCCGCTGGCGGCAGCATTTCGGACAAGGACGGCATCTTCGGCAACACTGGCAACTTAAATCAGATCACGATCACCGGCACAGGCTCCTCCGACACGGTCACAGGGTGGACCAACACGGGTGACTTTACCGTGGGCGGGAGCGGCTCGGACAACATGTTCATCGTCCAGTACGGCGCGGACCTGACCACGGCGGGCACGACGCGGATCGGCAACTCTGCTGCGGCCAGCTATGATATGCTCATACTCGACGGCTCCGGCACAACCTTTACCGCAGGCGCGGTCAACGTCGGCGTCAGCGGCAGCTCCGACTCGCTCTCGCTGACTGCAGGGGCCACGGCAACGTGCAGCGGGGACATGCGCATAGGCGTGAACGCCGGTTCCACCGACAACGACGTGGTCGTCACCGGCTCCGGGACCTCGATGACACTGGCAGCCTCCACGATCTACGTGGGCGATGCGGGCAGCGGCACGCTCACGATCAAGAATGCCGGCCATGTGACCAGCGCGGGGGGCGTCCTCGGCGTGTCCGGCAACGGCGGCTACGTTGAGCTGACGGGCAGAGGCGCGTCCGACACCTCCACTTACTGGACCGACACCGGGACGCTCACGGTGGGCGACGGCGGATCGCACAACAGCGTGTTGGTTTCCGATGGCGCAGACCTCACAAGCGGCTCCACCGCCTACATCAGCTACGCTCAGGGCGCGGACAACAACACCGTCTCCGTCAATGACGCTGGCTCGACATGGACGTCCGCAGGGCTCTACGTAGGCTACTCTGGTTCCCACGGAACGCTCCAGCTCACATCCGGGGGCAAGGTGACGTGCGGCACGGTGTACGTGGGCTATAATTCCACCTCCACCGGCAACAGCATTTCCATAAGCGGCAGCGGCTCCGCGCTCAACATGGGCAGCAACACGCTTTACGTGGGCAATTACGGAACCGGCTCTCTGACGGTGTCTGCCGGGGGCAAGATTACAAGCAGCGCTGGCTGTGTGGGCCAGTACTCGGGCGGCAACACCGTCACATTCACCGGCTCGGGGGCTTCGGACACATCGACCACATGGACCAACACCGGCGACCTGACGGTGGGCCAGTCGGGATCGGGCAACACCATGTCCGTTTCCAACGGTGCCGACATCATCTGTTCCGGCTACACCTTCATTGGAAGGGCTCCGGGCTACTCCGCCAATTCGCTCACCGTGTCCGGCACAGGCTCTACGCTCTCGTCCACCAACCTCTTAGTAGGCTCCTACGGCAGCGGCGGCCTGACGGTATCGGACGGCGCGGTCGTGTCGGTGACGGGCACCGGCTCGACAGGCCAGATTCAGGTTGGCGCTTATGCGGGTTCCACGGGCAACACCGTTTCGGTGACAGGCGCTGGAGCGGCGCTCACGGCAACGTCCTCCGTCTCTGTGGGCGCGGCGGGCACCGGTTCGCTCACCATCGGCAACGGCGGCAGCCTTTCCTGCTCCGGCTTCACGCTGGGCCAGGCCACGGGGGGCAACTCCGTCACGCTAATCGGCACGGGCGCATCGGACACGTCCACGAAACTCACGGACACGAACATTCTCACTATCGGCGTTAGCGGGGCTGACAACACGCTCCTGATAAGCAACGGCGCGGACGTAACCTGCACGAGGCTTGCGATGGGCGGAACGCGTGCCAGCACCGGCAACAGCATCACCGTCTCTGGCGCGGGCTCCACGCTCCTAGATAGCGGCAAACTCACGCTTGGCGACATCGGCTCCGGGTCGATCACGATCAGCGGCGGCGCACTGGTTGCGGTGGACGGGGTGGTGACCTTCGGCACTGCGAGCGGCAACTGCATCTACCTGCGCAACGGATATTTCGCGGTCAAGGGCGACCTGACGGACGCCTCAAAGGCATCCACCCTGAACACCCTGCTCTCGGGAATCCGCGTGTACAGCGAGTTGATCGGCGCATACGAAGGAGCACATGGTTCGACCTGCCTAGATTACTATTACGCCTCCACCTTCGAGGCTGCGCTGGGCTACACCGGCAGCCAGTATTCCGGACTAGCGGGATACACGGTGTTTACGAGCGTGCCCGAACCGTCCGCCTTCGCAATCTGCGGCGGCGCGGCGGCGCTGGCCCTAGCCGCCCTGCGCAAGCGCAAGCGCGCGGCAAAGAGTGCTCGCCTCTCGTTGAAGGGCGTTTAGAAACATCCGTAAATCGCAATCAATTCTCCTTGCTCTACGACAAGAGGCTCAAGCCCCCGGAATTGAAATTCCATTCAGGCCCTAATCTGGATCTTAGAGCATTTTTCTTTTATGTGACGTCATCAGGTAAGACTCCTTGACGGAGTCTTATCCAAAGGACGGAATGCTGAATGAGTCCCGTCCGCAAAGCCTTGCCGGTTTCTCATTCATCTTTCCGCCTGACGCCTCCATCTATAAGAAAACTGCCATAGCCTAGAGCTGGCGCGTGCATGCGTGAGTCGTACACCATCCAGTGCGCTGAGTTTCCCATATCCCCATGAAAAAGCTCCTCCTTACTCTGTGTCTCACTTTTCTGGCCACAACCGGTGTGTTCGCCGTGACTGGGCGTCAGGAGGTGCTCGACGCGATCGCCGTGCTCGAAAACCCGACCGATGGTGAATCCCTCTCGAAGGCGATGTCGGTTGTGATTCAGTTTGCCCAAGAGAGTCCGGACGTCCTGATTACGATCAGTCGGGAGTCCGCGCCGTGGATATTCGAGGATCTGAAGTTGTCAAAGGAGAACACCGATATGGTGAACTCCCTTCTTCTGGCGGAGTATGTGGCCGGCATGGTCAAGTATCAGCTCGCCACCGGTACGATGGACGAAAACCCATACGAGGGCTGGCTGTTCGTCATACGGTCCTACAACCAGCTCAAGGAGCAACTCGGTTTCACGAGCCCCGAACTCGAGGACTTCATCCGCAAAGAGGCTGAAGGCGTGCTGAAGGACTATGGTCAGACGCTGGTCGAGCAGCATAAGGAAAAGAAGTAGTTGTGGAGCGCCCGTCCCGCGCTCACTCCGCAGCCTCGAAGGGCACGCGCTTGTCGGCGGTGAGATAATCGCGCCAGTTTTCCGTCGTGGCTAGATGGACGTCCCGCCAGTGGCAGAACGCATCTAATTCTCCTCGCTCACAGGCCGGACGTCCGGACCCTCGGAATTGAATTTCCTATCGGTGGATGCCCGTGGAATATCTGCATCCCGCATCTGATTCCTCTTGCTCGTAATCAGGGGTCTCATACCGTCGGGATTATGATTCGCATCCACCCGGACGGATGCGCTTCCGCACCCCTGCTCCACATTGTTTTGTGTCCGGAAACAACGAACCCTCTACGCCATGAGTAAACCAAGCGCACTGTTTTGCCTGCTGATGCTGTTTTGCAGCCAATTGATGGCCCAATCCGACAAGATCGTCGGCCTGTGGATCACCGACAATGACAAATCGCAGGTGAGGATTTCCCAGACGGAGGATGGCAGTTACTGCGGGCAGATTGTCTGGCTAAGTGAGAACAAGGATCGCACGGACGCGGAGAATCCCGATCCCCAACTGCGGTCCAGAAAGGTTCTCGGCCTGCAGATACTGAGCAATTTCCACTACAACGAAGCCAAAAATAAATGGTTCGACGGAACGATTTACGATCCCAAGTCAGGCAAGACGTATGACTGTTTCATGTGGTTCGACGACAACAACGACCTTCATGTGAAGGGATACGTGATGGGGATGCGTTTCATTGGTCGGCAAACGGTGTGGAGACGCGAGACCGAGCTGCGGGACTGATCTGCGGCGGCGAGAGGCTCAAGCCCCGGGAATTGAAATTCCCATCAGCGAAGTTGCATGCGTTTAGCAGGCCGTTAGAAGCGCGTGGTCAGTTCTAAACGCACGAAGCTCTGCATGTCCTTGTTTGCGTAGAAGTTGCCCTGTGAGAGCAGTTCAGCGCAGAGACGGCCCGACAAGTGCTTGGTAAACTGTTTGCTGACAACCAGTTGCCAGAGTTGACCACGATTGTGCCCGTCGTTGCTGAACAGGGCCGGACTTGTGGCACGCGTGGGCGTGGATTCCGGGGCCAGAAGGATGGCATAGGTCGTGGTGATATTCAGCGTGGCGGTCGGAGACACACTCCACGATGGCCCGATTCTCACAAGATTGTTCATTTGCGAGATCCGTCCGCCAGTCTCCTTAACATAGGAGAAGACATAAGAGTCGCTCCATCGCGGATAGCGTCCCCACAGTATGTCGAACATCTCGTCCTCTTTCGTATTCGGGTCGTCACCGGACAGATATTCAAACGAGAGGCTCAGTTTGTTCTTGAGCGAATCCTTGAACAGGTAATTTAAACTAGCGTTTGCACCCCAAGCCCGAATATCACGCAGCCCCACACCGGCGCTGGACCACTTGAGGGAGGCGTCCTCCTTCTCGCCCCACTGGAGCGCCGCCTCTGCGTCATAACTCCAATGCTCGGACGGAGTCCCGGCAATGCGTGCACCGAGCGTGTAGATATCGGCATTGTCTCCACTGGAAAGAACCTTGTCGTCGTGCTTGTAGATAAAGTATCCGCTGCAAGATAAATTGGCGAGCGGCTCAACCGTTGCGTATAAAATGAGTCCATTCTCGTTCTGTTCGGCCATTGAATAGGTATTCGCGGAACCCAGAATGGATAGATTGGAATCCGGCATCGCGCGTGTACGAAGGGCGATTAGTTCGATCTTTGTTTTCGACGCCTTGTTTTCAAAAGTGACGCGCGCAGCGTCAAAGAATGATGTAAACGAACCGTCGGACGGGCTGCCGTCGGCAACGAGCCACCATTTTCCGGGATCGCCCAATAGAATATCTTGACGCCCTATATTGCTAACCATTGACCATGAATCGCCGATATCCTGCTTCCATCGGACACTCAGTCCGTCAATAATTGCGTAACGCCACTCCGTGCCCTGCCCCGGGTGCTGTTTGGAGAAGGTCGGAGACTCCATCCAGACTCGCGGCTCTGCTGCTATATGCACATTTATGGAAAGCGGCGCACAAGGCTCCCACAAAGCCCATAGACGCGCCCTTATGCGATAATAGTCCTGCTCGTGGCCTAATACATCATCGCTCAGAGTCAGAGAGTTGTTCATATACTCGTTACGAGCTCTGATGTCACCGCCCCAACTCCACTGGGATGCGGCATCACTAGTGGCTTTCGGCGCGCTCTGGGAATAGCCTGACAGTGGGAGTGCCAGTCCGATAGCTATATATAGACTAAGTATTCTTGTGAACATGATTATTACTTGGGGAAGGTGATATTACCAGCGCAGGGTCATGGTTGAATGCGGCTTGAACTTCGCAATCTTAATTCCGGTGGATTGTGTTCGCGCGACAGATTCTGCCATAGCATAAGACGAAATGTCCGACT
>JBAZHO010000081.1:0-7527 GCA_041652375.1 Opitutales bacterium
CATGTTGAACTCGATTAAGTACTCCCCGGTTGGAAGCTGCTTCAACACGGCGGGCGTGAGGCCTGACATCGGCTCCGGCTGGCTGTCTTCAGGCATGTCCACGATCTCCCAGCTCGCTTCCGCCGGGTTGCTGGAAATGACCAGCGCGCCGAAGGAACGCTCCAGCGCGAACACGGGCAGTTCCGCGTATTCTCCCGGTTCCACTTCGACCTTCGCGGCAAGCGTATCGTAGCCCTCCAAGGATATCTCCATGTCGTAGCTGCCGGGGCGCAGGTCCTTGACAAGGGCGGGCGTAGTGGCGGAATGGCCGTCCTGAAGGAAGATCAGCGCGCCTGAAGGCTCGCTCTTCACGATTATGCCGCCGGGGGCGAGGGAGGCTTTGCGCACGGCGTCAAGGGCCGTTCTCGCCTGTTCCTTCTGCTCGTCCGAAGAGTCAACCATACTGACCACGTCATTGTAGTCGCGCTCTGCGCCCTCCAGATCGCCTGACTGGAACTCTGATTCGGCCTGCGCGAGCACGTTGTTGGCATACGCAATCATCATTTCCTCGCGGGCCTGTTCCGCGCTTTCGCGGCGCGACGACAATATGCCGCTGAACTCCATGAACAGCGCCAGAACAACGACGCTGGCGAGCAGAACAAGGTATATCCGCGTCACGCGCTTCCATCCCGCCGCGTAGGACACCAGCAGGGGCAGGAGCGCAAGGACCGGGATGGTCTCCATCAGACCGAACGAGGACGACTTAATCAGCAGAAACAGAAACAGGATGCCGCCGAGGGCTACGATCAGGCGCGACGGTCTGCGTCGGGCCTCAGCCGCTGCGGCAGGCAACGCCTTCAGCGCGGCTTCGGCGGACTGGAAGCGTTCCTGCGGGTCGAACTCCATGCATCGCGCCACCCATGCGTCCCAGTCTTTCGACACGCCCTTGGCGACGGACGAGGGCGCGCGCGCCATGCCCAACGGCTTGCGACCGGTGAGAAGCTGATAGGCCATCACGCCGATGGCGAAGATGTCGCTGCGGGCGTCGGCGGGGCGACCGGTGCGCACCTCCGGGCTCATGTAGTCTATTGTGCCCACAAGGGCCGATGCATCCGACGCGGAAGCGCGCGAGGCGGGCGCAAGGATTGTGGCGTCGTCGTCCGCGTCCGTAGCGAGCCGGGAGGCCACGACGCTGCGCTGGACAAGGCTCTGCACGTAGTCCTCCCCCGCGACGAGGGCCAGCCCGAAGTCGCTGATCTTGTACTGCCCGCCGGCAGTCCTGAGAATGTTCGCGGGCTTGAGGTCGCGGTGTACGACGTTCTTGCCGTGCGCGTACGCAAGGGCGGAAAGCATTTCCGAAAGGGCCTGCCGGGCCTCCGCCACGGGCAGGACGCCGCCCGCGCTGGCGAGGCGCTCCTCAAGGCTGCCGCCTTCCACGTACTCCATCGCAAGGAAGTGCCGCCCGGCGTCCTCGCCCGCGTTCAGCACGCGCACGATGTTCTGGTGGTCCAGCCGTGCCAGCGCCCTGCCCTCCGAGGCGAAGCGCCGCTCGAAATCCTGCGAAGCCGACAGTTCGGCAGGCAGAATCTTGACCGCGCAGAGCTGGTCCAGCCGCATCTGCCTAGCGAGATACACCTCGCCCATCGCGCCCGCGCCGAGCTGCCGTTCCAGCACATAGTCGCCGAGCTTCGCGCCGGGGGCCAGACTTGGCGCGCGCCCGGCATTCCGGGCAGAGCCATCAAGAATTGTGTCGTCGTCGGAGCCCATGAGCTGCGTCGGAGTTTATAAACCAGCAACCAAGCGTAGCACCGGCAACGCGTTCCATGCAAGAAGGACATATGTCATTTCGCGCCGCGACCGGACGCCCGCAGCGCGTCGAATTGTCCCCCACCCTCCGGCGCGGCTTGAGCAGCGCGGATAATTGCGCTACAAGTGCGGCACACCCAATTCCCGCATGAGCACGGAAACCGAAACGCTGAAGTCTTTCATGGCCACGCTTGCCGCCGAAAGCGCAAAAATCATCATGCCCTACTTCGCCTCGCCGGATCTGGTGGTCGAGAGCAAGAGCGACATGACGCCCGTCACGGCTGCCGACAAAGGCGCGGAGGCGCTGATGCGACGCATGATCATGGACCGCTACCCGCAGCACGGCATACTCGGCGAGGAGTTCGGCGACTACCAGCCCGGAGCCTCCTACCGCTGGATACTCGACCCCGTGGACGGCACAAAGAGCTTCGCGGCCAACAACGCGCAGTTCGGGACCCTGATCGGCCTCTTGCGCGACGGCGAGCCGATGCTCGGCGCGATAAACCTTCCCGCCAGCGGCCAGCTTCTCATGGGCGACGGGCAGAGCGCCACGCTCAACGGACGCATCCTGAAGGCAAAGCCGCCCGGCCCGCTGTCCCGCGCAATCGTGGTGACGACGGAACTGGACGACCCCGCCGCCACGCACGGCGCGCAAGGCTGGGACGCCCTGCGCCGGGCCACGCGCAAGCTCTACACATGGGGGGACTGCTACGGCTACTACCTCGCCGCGACGGGCGGGGTGCAGGTGGCCTGCGACGCCATCATGAGCGCGTGGGACCTGCTGCCGCTGATCCCCGTAATGCGCGGAGCGGGCCTGACGGTGACGGACTGGCAGGGCAAGGCCCCCGAAACGGGCACATCCTGCGTCGCCGCGCACCCGGACATGCACGGCGAAGTAATCCGCCTGCTGAACCCTCGCTAGCGCGGTGTTAGGCAACTCTATGGAGGTATGCCAGCGCCTCGCGGACGCCTCGGAGAGGCGTCCCTACCAACAGATTGCGCATCAACGTCTTAGGGGTAGGGACGGCTCTCCGAGCCGTCCGCGAGGCGTGCGTTCGTCCTGTGGCTTCATATTGGCCGACTTTTGGAAATCGCTATATTATAGCGGTTTCAATCAACATGTGGACATTCTGAGCGCTGCAGGCGCGACATGAGATAGCCCGGGGTAAGTGCGCAGCACGCAACCCCGGGTCAACGATATAAAAATACATTCTGGAGCACTGAAAGCGCGATACTCTTTGCACGGGCAGGCCAGACGGCGTCCACAAATCAATGGGAACTGCTATATTACTTGCGTGCCCCCGCTCGCTAGTCCTGCCTGCGGACTAGGCCGCGCGGGGCCAGCACCTTGATCTCGCGCACGAGTTCTTCGAGCACTGGACGCACTATGTCGGCCAGCGTCTCGTTGGCGTAGGCCACCCAGCACACGGACGACAGGGTGTCCATCGGGGCGCTCACGGGTCCGTTCAGGGGATGCTCCACGATGCATCCGGCCTCTCGCGCGAGCATCTCCGTGCAAATGTCGTAGGGGTGACAGACCAGCGTGCTCTCAAGCCCGAGGGCGCGCAGCGCGTAGGGCCGCAGGTCGCCCACCAGCCGGTCGTGCCCGCACATGATCTCGTAGAGCTGACCGCCGGTGCTGATGTACTGGTCGTCGAAGATCACGGGGGACGGGGACGTGCCCAGACCCACGATGCGCTCCCAGAGCGATTCCTCAAGTTGCGAGGTCATGACGCGCCCCTCCGGGAAAAACTTTGAGAAGGAGGCGAAACTGTGCCGGAAGTCCTTTGCGCCGGAAGGCAGCATTTTCAAGGCCGAGCTTGCGCGTCCGGGGTCCCGCATGTCGGTGGACTGCGCCACGATGCCCCGCCCCCGCACGGCGCTGATCTGGTCGCTGCGCCACTGCTTGGTGGGGGGCAGCTCCGTCATGGCCGCCACCTGTATGTGCTCGATGCGGGAGACATCCGCCGGGCCTGCGGCGACGCCGCTCAAACACCACGCGGAACGCTTGTCGAACATCAGGCCGCGCGTGCCGTCCACGGGGTCGATTATGCAGGTCATGATGGCTGGCCCCTCGACGCCTCGCGGCAATAGAAGCGGGCAGACCGCGTCCATGCCCTCCATGACCAGATGCACAGGCCAGAGGCGTGGCCAATGGGCGTCGAACCAGTCCAGAATCACTTGCTCCACGGCCTTGTCGATCACGTAAATCGTGTCCGACGGGGTCTGTTCGGCCACTGCCGCAAGTTCGTCGTTGCGTTTGCAATTTCGTTCGCGGGCCACGAGTTCACGCAACTCTGACTGCATTTCGCACAACAATGCACGCACTCTTTCGGGATCGACATGATCCGGCAGAGATTTTCCAAGGGCGATAGACATGCTGATCCAAGAAGCTAGTAGGCGGAAATCCCAATCAGTTATGCTTGAAAACTATGTAATGCAACAAGACTGGCAAACTGTTCTACGGGTATTCATGCTGATTTTGTAACATTTGAAACAAGTATCGATGGTAAAATCCCGGTCAAAGCCTCGCATTCAGCACTTCGCGCGAGCGGCATCAGCCGGATTGAATCCAATTATCGGGACGTCCGCGCCCGCCGCACATATCCATAAACCCGTCAACGGATGCCGCGCCCTTCCGCAAGCATCCAAGGAATCTTTATAATTGCATTACATTTCACGGCGGCGAATGTCGTAAAGGACTGATACATGAAATGGCTGATCTTTTTGTTTTCCACCATAGGCAGCTATGTCGGATGGTGGATGGGGGCAGAGATATCCACGGACCCGACATGGGCCGTGTTGCTGTGCTGCGTCGGCACGCTGGCAGGCGTGGTAGTAGGATGGTGGATCGGCTGGAAGGCGCAACCCTGAGGCCGCCCACGCGGTCTGGATATGGCGATTTCCAAAAGAAAACCGAAATATAACCCAGAATTTTATCCGCAGATAAGCAGGGATAAAAAAGGGATTGGAAAATCAGAACGTCTTATAGTGGTTTCGATCAACATCTGGACATTCTCCCATAGCGCCAAAGGCGCGACATGAGATAGCCCGGGGTAGAGCGAAGCAAACCCCGGGTAAACGATTAAAAAATACATTCTGGAGCACTGTAAGTGCATCACTTTTTCCGCATTACAGGCCAGAGTGCCGCGCTTGCAGCGCTTGGAAAAAATACTTTTGTTTGTATTTCATACCTAGGGTTTGCCCTAAAAGGGCTGCACCCTAGGCTATCTCATGCCGCGCCTTCAGCGCTGCCAGAAGTGTCCACAAGCCAAATGGAACTACTATAATCTGCGTAAATCCCTGCTTATCTGCGGATAAAAATTCTTCTCCGCGTTCTTCCAATCCGTGTAATCTGTGGATAAACTCTTCGTCTGCTTGTTTCGGCGGACTTGTGAAAAAGCAATAAACGCACGCCGCCCTACCTGCGCATTGCTGCGGCTAGGATGTCGCGGTCGATGTTGCGCATTATCAGGTCGCGTATCACGGGGATTTTGTCCGTGTCCTGCGGCTGCGTCTTGACGGTCATCGAGTAGATGCGCGACGCGGCCTTGTAGCTGTCCTGATCGCAAATCGCCACCGGCAGGCCCGTGCGCACGATAAGGTCCATCATCTTGGGATGTGGAAGAATGCCGTGGGTCAGCATTATGCCCGCCGCCGCGAGCTTGCCCGAAATGGCCGTGGAGGCGATTGCGGCGAGGATCACGTCGTCGCGGTCGCCGGGGGATAGAATGAGGACGCCGGGCTGGAGATGATCGACGATGCCCTTGGCGGACATGGCTCCGATGATCACCTGCTCCACGCGCTGCAACTTGCCCTGCGCCTCCCCGTGCAGCCAGCGCCCGTGCAGTTCATCGACCACCTGATCGAAGTTCGGGGCGCGGAGCTTCTTCTCGTCGGGAATAACGCCCAGCAAGGGCACGCCCAGACGGGCCAGACCGCGACCCGCGAACTCGCGCACGATGTCGATCTTCTCGGGCAGCACCTTGTTCAGAATGGCGCCCACGACCTCCACCCCGTACTTGTCGAAAAGAGACTTGTTCAAGGCGATCTCGTCGATGGGCCTGCCGATGCCGCCTGTGGAAACGATGATGGCCTTGGACTCCAGAGTGCGGGCCACCTGCGCGTTGGACAAGTCGCACACCGCGCCCACCCCGGCGTGCCCGGAGCCTTCGATGATTATGGCATGCTTGGCGTAGGCGGTGCGGTCGAAGGCGCGGCACATGCGGTCCACCAGAAAACGATGCTGCGACGGATCGTCCAGATAGCGCCGCGTGAAGGTGGGATCGATGGCGATGGGACTCATGGCCTCGATGGGCACGTCCGTGTCGATGACTGAGTCGAACAGCACGCTGTCCTCGTCGATCATCAGGCCGCCAACCTCGACGAACCTCTGGCCGATGGGTTTGATGAAGCCCACATGCTGGAACATGGTGGACAACACATGGTGAAGGCCCAGACAGACGGTCGTCTTGCCCTCGTTCTGCCGCGTCGCGGCGACGAAGATGCGCGGCGACGAATGATTCTCCGGCGCTTCGAGAAATTGCCGCTCGTCGTCCAAAACGAAGTTGTTCGGCTTGCGCCGAGCCTTGTCAGCTCCCACAGGATTCCGTGCCATATAAAAAGTGCCTGTCTATCGCCTGTGCGGCCACGATGATGGACGTGCCCAGAATGTCGTAGGCGTGCGCCCCGCGGCTGATCTCGGCGCAAGGCTTCGTCAGGCCCGTGAGCACCTGCCCGTAGCCGCGAGCGCCGGAAACGATCAGAACCATCTTGGAAACGATGTTGCCGCAGTTCAAGTCCGGGAAAACCAGCACGTTCGCCTGCCCCCCGACGCACGACGCCTCAACGCCCTTCACCAGCGCCACTTCCGGCACCAGCGCGGCATCGACCTGCATCTCGCCGTCGATCTCGGCCCTTATGCCCTTGAGCGCGGCCTTGGCGCGGGCCAGCTTCACCGCCTCGCGCACGCGGGCCAGCCCCGGCGGCAGGGTGTCGCGCTGCGCCTTGGTGGCCCAGCTAAGAAGGGCCACGCGGGGCACGGCCCCGGTAAGATGCCCGGCGATGTCCGCCGTGGTGACGGCGATGTCTGCGAGCTGCTCCTGATCCGGCTCCGGGATCACGCCGCAGTCCGCAAGGAACAAGGCCCCGTCCACGCCCAGCTTCGTGTTGTCCAGATCCAGCACCAGCATCGAAGAGGCGCTGCGCACATGTTCCTGAAGGGGCACGGTCTGGAAAATCGGCCTCAATGCGCTGCTTGCCTGCGTGGTGGCGCCGGACACAAGGGCGTCCGCCCTGCCCGTCATAAGCATCATGGCCGCGAAGTAATTCTTCTGGAGCAGACGGGCGCGGTTGGAATCCACGTCGAACTGACTGAAACGCGGCAGGTCCTGAATCATCGGCAGGAACAAATCCAAATCCTCGCTGCGCTCCGGCTCAAGAATGCGGATGCCGTCCATGCGCAAGTCCAGCCGCTCGGCGCGGTCCTTGATCTCGGCGCGGTCGCCCAGCAAGATCGGCACGCCCAGACGACGCGTGGCGAAACTCCGCGCAGCCTGCAAAATGCGCGGGTCACTGCCCTCGGGGAACACAACGCGCTTGGGATGCCGCTGCAACTTCTCCGCCAGTCTGTCGATCAGTGCCACTGGGAACAGATGATGCCGCCATAGTGAAAAGGCGCAAGAAAGTATATCAGCGCCCAGCCGCGAAGGAAAACCAGCCCCGACAAGCCGGAGAATAACG